>NZ_JASCOM010000162.1:0-13599 GCF_029959925.1 Pseudomonas sp. PS02303 | reverse complement strand
GCTCGGTCCATAAAAAAAACCATTCTATCTGGGGGGCCCGCGCCGCCCCGCGAAGGGGCCGTCACATCCAGCAACGATGGCGACTGACACCCCGCCTTCGCGAGCAGGCTCGCTCCCACATTTGAATCTTGTTGCTTCAACTCGCGCGTTTCAGCTTAACCCTAGTTCACGCCAGATCCGCAATACCTGCCGACGCTCATCGACAAACTGGTCACCCGGTATCACCCCCGGGTCCTTCTGCAAGGCCTGCCGGTGGGCGGCGGAACGGTAGGCCTTGTAGGCCTCGCGTAGCAGGCTGGCGTCTTCGGCAGGCATCAGCCCTTCGTGTTCCAGCTCTTCCAGAATGCGGATGTTATCCGTCCAGCGCAGCAATGGCGGGTGTGTTTCGGACCACGCCAGGGCCGCGTATTGCACCATAAATTCAATATCGACGATACCTCCGGCGTCCTGCTTGAGATCGAACGGCGCCGTGGCCTCGAAGGCATTTGCCGCCGTGCCGGCTGCGGTGCTCTTGCTACCGAGGTTATCGCGCATCTTGGCGCGCATCTCGCTCACCTCCTGACGCAAGGTCGCCAGGTCCCGGTGTTTGCCCAATATCGCCGCGCGCACCTTCTCGAATGCCTGGCCGACATCCTGGCTGCCCACCAGCACCCGGGCCCGCACCAGTGCCTGATGTTCCCAGGTCCAGGCTTCGTTTTCCTGGTAGCGGGCAAACGCCCCCACCGAACTCACCAGCAATCCCGAGGCACCGGAAGGTCGCAGGCGCATATCGACTTCATACAGCTGGCCAGAGTTGGTCTGTGTGGTAATCAAATGAATGATCCGCTGCCCCAGCCGGGTGAAGAATTGCGCGCCGTCGATAGGTTTCGCCCCATCGGTTTCCGCCTGCGGATCACCGTCATGGATGAACACCAGGTCAAGGTCCGAACCATGCCCCAGTTCCAGCCCGCCGACTTTCCCATAACCGACAATAATGAAGCCCGGATCGCACAAGGTGCCGTCGGTGCGCAATGGCGTGCCATATTTGGCCACGGTCTGACGCCAGGCCAGGGCCAGTACTTGTGCGAGGATCGCTTCAGCCAGCCAGGTCAGGTAATCGCTGACTTTCATCAACGGCAGGCTGCCGGCGATTTCCGAAGCGGCGACCCGCAAGCGGTGCGCCAGTTTGAAATGGCGCAGGGCTTCCATTTGCTGTTCGAGGTCGTCTTCGGGAATCCGCGTCAGGCGCTCGCGCAACTCGGCGGCCAGTTCCGGCGCCAGGGGGGGCTTGAACAATCGACCTTCATTGAGCAATTCGTCGAGCAGCAGCGGGAAGCGGGTGATCTGCTCGGCGATCCATGGGCTTGCCGCGCACAAGGTCAGCAAACGTCGCAGCGCGCCGGGGTTCTCGGTCAGCAGCACCAGATACGCCGAGCGACGGGCCACCGCTTCAACCAACGGCAGCACGCGCTCAAGTACCAGATCCGGATTGGCATGCTCGACCGCCTGAGCCAGCAAACGCGGAATAAATGCATCGAGGCGTTCGCGCCCCAAGCGCTGCATCGCGCGCAACTGCGGGCTGCTGCGCAAACCGGCCAACGCTTTCAGTGCCTTGGTGGCATCGGCAAAACCGCCCTCTTCCAACTGGCGGCAGGCGGCTTCTTCATCCTGGGCCTCCTCCCACAGCGGCAGCCATTCACCGCCGACCACCACTTCGCTTTCGGTGCCTTCCTCTTCATCGGGATCGGCGATCACTTGTCCAAAGTGCCAGGCCACGCGGCCTCGCCAATACATAAGCTGCGCATGGAAAGCCTCCCAGTCAGCGAAGCCCAACATAAAGGCAATGCGCGCCTGATCCTGCGCACCGTCCGGCAGCATCTGGGTCTGGCGGTCGGCAATCGCCTGGATCGCGTGCTCGGTGTACCGCAGGAATTCATAGCCTTCGCGCAGCTCGCTGATCACCGCCGGCGGCAGGTAGCCCTGACCTTCCAGGGTGCTCAGTACTTTTAATAAGGGGCGTTGCTGCAGGCTCAGGTCGCGACCGCCGTGGATCAGCTGGAACGCCTGGGCGATAAACTCCACTTCGCGGATGCCGCCCGAGCCGAGCTTGATGTTGTCGGCCATGCCTTTGCGCCGCACTTCCTGCTGGATCAGCTGCTTCATGGTGCGCAGCGCTTCGATCGCCGAGAAGTCGAGGTAACGCCGGTAAACGAACGGGCGCAGCATCTCTTGCAGTTGCGCGCCGGCCACTTGATCGCCAGCCACCACCCGCGACTTGATCATCGCGTAGCGTTCCCAGTCGCGGCCCTGGTCCTGGTAATACTGCTCCAGCGCGTTGAAGCTCAACACCAGGGCACCGGCCGAGCCGTAAGGCCGCAGACGCATGTCGACCCGGAATACAAAACCGTCGACGGTCATCGGGTCCAGCGCCTTGATCAGGCGCTGGCCGAGACGAATGAAGAATTCCTGGTTATCCAGCGAGCGTTTCACGCCGACGGTTTCGCCGCCCTCGGGGTAGGCGAAGATCAGGTCGATGTCCGATGACAGGTTGAGCTCCACTGCGCCGAGCTTGCCCATACCGAGGATGACCATCTGCTGCGGCTCGCCGCTGCGCCGGCCGGTGGGCACGCCGAACTGCTGGCAATGCCGCGAGTACAACCACTGATAGGCCTGATCGATGCTCGCATCGGCCATGTCCGAGAGGTCGCGGCAGGTCTGGACCAGATCAGCCTGACGAGTCAGGTCGCGCCAGATGATCCGCACTTGCTGACGGGTACGCTGACGGCGCAAGGCGCGACCGAGCTCGTCATCGGTTTCGGCCGCATTCACCGCTGCCGCGATCTGCCCGCACAACTCGCCGGGTGCAAAGCTGCGGTCCAGTTCGCCGGACTGCACCAGCGCCAGCAACATCAAGGGGTCACGCACACTCTGTTCGGTCACGAAATCGCTGGCGGCGGTGACGCGGGCGAATTGCGCCCAGCGCTCAGCTGTCCAGGCAGACAAGCCATGGTCATCTTCCAACTCGGCAACGGCGGTACGGAACGACTGCTCGGCGCGGGTGACAAACGGCAGGAGAATGCCGGGCAGTTCGGCAAGCGGAGGGAGGCTCATGGTCTATCCTTGATCGGCGTGTAGAGGGCGGCATGTAGTGATTTTTCAAAACGCACTACGTGATCGACTGTCGAACAAAGGTTAGAAATAGCTGAAATTTCTTTATTTTTGGCAGGCAGCATCAAGCTTTCACCTTTTTCGGTTGGCAAAAGACCAACCTTAACGATTATTCTCACAACGCAGCCGGAGGCCACAAGCCGCTCATCTGTAGTTTTACTACTCGTATATACATCCAGATAGCTGAAATGCCCGATGATTTGTAGTAAAACTACACGCCGCCGGAACCTACCACTCGGCAATCCAAGAATTTATATCGTCTGCCCACAAGGCCAGTCGCAAACTCAGGCAACCGATTCTGGAAGCCTTTCCGCCCTGGAGCAAGCCATGCAAGACCTCGATCCCGTCGAAACCCAGGAATGGCTGGACGCCCTGGAATCGGTTCTCGACAAAGAAGGCGAAGACCGCGCTCACTATCTGATGACCCGTATGGGCGAACTCGCAACCCGCAGCGGTTCGCAGTTGCCTTACGCCATCACCACGCCATACCGCAACACCATTCCCGTTACCCACGAAGCACGCATGCCTGGCGACCTGTTCATGGAACGCCGCATTCGCTCGCTGGTACGTTGGAACGCGATGGCCATGGTGATGCGCACGAACCTGAAAGATTCGGACCTGGGCGGTCACATCTCCAGCTTCGCCTCCAGCGCCACCCTGTATGACATCGGCTTCAACTATTTCTTCCAGGCCCCGACCGATGAACACGGCGGCGACCTGATCTACTTCCAGGGCCACACCTCGCCAGGCGTTTACGCCCGTGCGTTCATGGAAGGCCGCATCACCGAAGACCAGATGAACAACTTCCGCCAGGAAGTCGATGGTCAAGGCCTGTCTTCCTATCCGCACCCTTGGCTGATGCCTGATTTCTGGCAGTTCCCTACCGTATCCATGGGTCTGGGCCCGATCCAGGCGATCTACCAGGCACGTTTCATGAAGTACCTGGAAGCCCGCGGCTTCATCCCTGAAGGCAAACAGAAAGTCTGGTGCTTCCTGGGCGACGGCGAGTGCGACGAGCCAGAATCCCTGGGCGCGATCTCGCTGGCTGGCCGCGAGAAGCTCGACAACCTGATCTTCGTCATCAACTGCAACCTGCAGCGCCTCGACGGCCCGGTTCGCGGCAACGGCAAGATCATTCAGGAACTCGAAGGCGTTTTCCGCGGTGCTCAGTGGAACGTGACCAAGGTCATCTGGGGCCGTTTCTGGGACCCACTGCTGGCCAAAGACGTCGACGGTATCCTGCAACGTCGCATGGACGAAGTCATCGACGGCGAGTACCAGAACTACAAAGCCAAAGACGGCGCGTTCGTGCGTGAACACTTCTTCAACTCGCCAGAACTCAAGGCGATGGTTGCTGATCTGTCCGACGACGAGATCTGGAAACTCAACCGTGGCGGCCACGACCCGTACAAGGTCTACGCGGCGTACCACGAAGCGGTCAACCACAAAGAACAACCGACCGTCATCCTCGCCAAGACCATCAAGGGTTATGGCACCGGTGCCGGCGAAGCGAAAAACACCGCGCACAACACCAAGAAGGTTGATGTTGAAAGCCTGAAGCTGTTCCGCGATCGTTTCGACATTCCGGTTCGCGACGAAGAGCTGGAAAACCTGCCGTTCTTCAAGCCAGAGCCAAACAGCGCCGAAGCCCGCTACCTGAGCGAGCGCCGCACTGCACTGGGCGGTTTCGTGCCACAGCGCCGCGCGCAAAGCTTCAGCGTGCCGACGCCGTCACTCGATACCCTCAAGGCGATTCTTGATGGTTCGGGCGACCGTGAAATCTCCACCACCATGGCCTTCGTGCGGATCCTCGCGCAGCTGGTCAAGGACAAGGAAATCGGCCCGCGCATCGTCCCGATCATCCCGGACGAAGCCCGTACCTTCGGTATGGAAGGCATGTTCCGTCAGTTGGGCATCTACTCGTCCGTCGGCCAGCTCTACGAGCCAGTCGATAAAGACCAGGTGATGTTCTACAAGGAAGACAAGAAGGGCCAGATCCTCGAAGAAGGCATCAACGAAGCGGGCGCCATGAGCTCCTTCATTGCAGCCGGTACTTCGTACTCCAGCCACAACCAGCCAATGCTGCCGTTCTACATCTTCTATTCGATGTTCGGCTTCCAGCGCATCGGCGACCTGGCTTGGGCTGCAGGCGACAGCCGTACCCGTGGCTTCCTGATCGGCGGCACCGCCGGCCGGACCACGCTGAACGGCGAAGGCCTGCAACACGAAGACGGTCACAGCCACATCCTGGCTGCCACCATCCCGAACTGCCGCACCTTTGATCCAACCTACGGCTACGAGCTGGCGGTGATCATCCAGGACGGCATGAAGAAGATGACCGAAGAGCAGCAGGACGTTTTCTACTACATCACCGTGATGAACGAGTCCTATCAGCAGCCAGCCATGCCGGCCGGTGTCGAGGAAGGCATCATCAAGGGCATGTACCTGCTCGAAGAAGACACCCGCGAAGCGGCGCACCACGTTCAGCTGATGGGCTCCGGCACCATCCTGCGTGAAGTCCGTGAAGCGGCGAAAATTCTGCGTGAAGAGTTCAACGTTGCCGCCGACGTCTGGAGCGTTACCAGCTTCAACGAACTGCGTCGCGATGGCCTGGCCGTCGAGCGCACCAACCGTCTGCACCCGGGCCAGAAGCCTAAACTGAGCTATGTCGAAGAGTGCCTGAACGGCCGTAAAGGTCCGGTCATCGCGTCTACCGACTACATGAAGCTGTTCGCTGAGCAAATTCGTCAGTGGGTCCCGTCCAAGGAATTCAAAGTCCTGGGCACCGACGGTTTCGGCCGCAGTGACAGCCGCAAGAAGCTGCGTCACTTCTTCGAAGTCGACCGTCATTTCGTGGTGTTGGCAGCCCTGGAAGCCTTGGCTGACCGTGGTGACATCGAACCTAAAGTGGTGGCCGAGGCCATCGCCAAGTTCGGGATCAACCCGGAAAAACGCAACCCACTGGACTGCTGAGGAGACACTCTGTGAGCGAACTCATTCGCGTACCTGACATCGGCAGCGGTGAAGGTGAAGTAATTGAACTGTTTGTGAAGGTCGGCGACCGTATCGAAGCCGAACAGAGCATCCTGACGCTGGAATCGGACAAGGCGAGCATGGAAGTCCCTGCTCCCAAGGCCGGCATCGTCAAAAGCTTGAAAGTGAAGCTGGGCGATCGCCTGAAAGAAGGCGACGAACTGCTGGAACTGGAAGTCGAAGGTGCCGCTGCTGCGGCCCCTGCGGCTGCCGCTGCGCCGGCTGCGAAAGCTGAAGAGAAACCGGCTGCTGCGCCTGCCGCCGCCGCTGCTCCAACGCCAGCAGCCGCGCCTGCTGCCGCTTCGGTTCAGCAAGTGCACGTCCCGGATATCGGTTCGGCGGGCAAGGCCCAGATCATCGAGATCCAGGTCAAGGTCGGCGACACCGTCGAGGCTGATCAGTCGCTGATCACCCTGGAATCCGACAAGGCCAGCATGGAAATCCCATCGCCTGCCGCTGGCGTGGTCAAGGCCATCAGCGTCAAGCTCAACGACGAAGTCGGTACGGGTGACCTGATTCTGGATCTGGAAGTGGCGGGTGCTGCGGCCCCTGCTGCTGCCGCGCCAGCCCAGGCTGCTGCCGCTGCTCCGGCGCCAGCCGCTGCAGCCCCGGCCGCACCGGTTGCCGATAGCGTCCAGGACATTCATGTCCCGGACATCGGTTCGTCGGGCAAGGCCAAGATCATCGAAGTACTGGTCAAGGCCGGCGACACCGTCACCGCCGACCAGTCGCTGATCACCCTGGAATCCGACAAGGCGAGCATGGAAATTCCATCGCCTGCCGCTGGCGTGGTGGAAAGCGTTTCCATCAAGCTGGATGACGAAGTCGGTACTGGCGACCTGATTCTGAAGCTGAAAGTCAAAGGCGCTGCGCCGGCCGCTGCTCCGGCTCCAGCCGCTGCTGCACCGAGCGCTCCTGCACCGGCCGCCGCAGCACCTGCTGCTCCGGCACCTGCCGCACCCGCGGCTGCACCGGCCAAGCCGGGCGCCAAGGTTCACGCTGGCCCGGCTGTACGCCAACTGGCCCGTGAATTCGGCGTCGAGCTGAGCGCCGTCGGCGCCAGTGGCCCGCACGGTCGCATCCTCAAAGAAGACGTGCAGGTTTACGTCAAAGCGATGATGCAGAAGGCCAAGGAAGCACCGGCCGCTGCTGCCGGCGCAACCGGCGGCGCGGGCATCCCGCCGATTCCGGTCGTGGACTTCAGCCGCTTCGGTGAAACCGAAGAAGTGCCGATGACTCGCCTGATGCAAATCGGCGCGTCGAGCCTGCACCGCAGCTGGCTGAACATCCCGCACGTGACTCAGTTCGATTCGGCTGATATCACCGACCTGGAAGCGTTCCGCATCGCTCAGAAAGCCGTCGCAGAGAAGGCCGGCGTCAAGCTGACCATCCTGCCGCTGCTGCTCAAGTCGTGCGCGCACCTGCTCAAGGAACTGCCGGACTTCAACAGTTCGCTGGCGCCAAGCGGCAAGGCGATCATCCGCAAGAAGTACGTGAACATCGGCTTCGCCGTCGACACCCCTGAAGGCCTGCTGGTACCGGTCATCAAGAACGTCGACCAGAAAAGCCTGTTGCAACTGGCAGCCGAAGCCGCTGCGCTGGCCGCCAAAGCCCGCGACAAAAAGCTCACCGCTGACGACATGCAAGGCGCCTGCTTCACCATTTCCAGCCTCGGCCACATTGGCGGCACCGGCTTCACGCCGATCGTCAACGCGCCGGAAGTGGCGATCCTCGGTGTTTCCAAGGCAACCATCCAACCAGTCTGGGACGGCAAAGCCTTCCAGCCGAAACTGATGCTGCCACTGTCGCTGTCCTACGATCACCGCGTGATCAACGGCGCTGCTGCTGCACGCTTCACCCAGCGTCTGAGCAGCCTGCTGGCGGACATCCGTACCATCCTGCTGTAACACCGGCCGGCCCTCCTTCATCGGAGGGCCCGTCGCGTTCCATGTTTTCCGAGCGCCACGCTCGTACCTCAACCCCGCCAATTTGGCGGGGCTTTTTTTGCCTTGAACAAAGTAATTTCCTACAGCCGTGGCTTACAACGCCCACAACTCATGGCGGCTTTCGCTCGATATTTTTTGCCGTTTAATAACTAGGCTTAGTTCGACAGCATTTTCTTTTAAATACTGAAAACCTCATTTTCTTAGTTAACGTTATTTCGAACGGATTCGAACATGTTTAAACCAACTGTCGGCCCTATTATTGGCCACACTACAACTAACCACGTACGTATTTTTTTGCGGGGAGAACGTCAAGATAACTCGCTGGTATTTGCCGGCATTCGTTATCGGCGCGCGGGGGAAGAGCGTTGGTCGCAAGGTGTCTTTGCCAAACTGTCGATCTTGCGCGATATGTCCGATGTGATTGCACTCAACAACCTCGCCACCGATACCGACTATGAATACCAGGCCGGATGGTTCAGCCCCATGAGCCCGGTGCACACCGTGGAGACCGTTCAGGAACTGCCGCTGCAATGGCCACGGGAGATTTATCGCTTTCGCACCCTGTCCAGCAAAGCCAACACACCGAGGGCGTACATCGTCGGCTCATGCCGCTACCTGCGCATGACCGCAGGCATCCCTTCGGCACCTCATCTGGGCGACCGTATTTTTGCCTCGATCACCGAACTTGCGCAGCAGGCCGAGCCGCCCATCAGCGCGATGTTAATGACGGGTGATCAAATTTATGTCGATGATCTGAACGTTATTGCTCCCGACCGGGAATACAAGGAAATACTCAGCAAATATCGCGCGGCTTTTTCCCAACCGAACATCGCCCGATTAATGTCCAATACCTCGACTTATATGATCCTCGACGATCATGAAATAGAAGACAACTGGCCCACCAACGAAAGCAAGGCCGATGCCTATTTATATAAGAACGCCATGGCAGCCTATGAGATATACCAAGCCAGCCACAGTCCGGCGCATGACTTATTACCCAGCGGGCAAGTAAGCCGAAAGTTGGAACAGTATTGGTATCAGTTCGCCGAAGGCGATATTGAATGGTTTGTCACCGACAGCCGAACCCGTCGTAACTTGTCGCCCAATGATCGACGCATCCTCGACGATGAGCAGGAACAGGCGCTGTGCAAATGGCTGATCCACAGCCCGGCCCGGGTCAAGTTCGTGGTCACCAGCGTGATGTTCTACCCCGACCGCAAACTCAACGGCGATGACGCCTGGAAAGCCTTCCCGGAACAACGCCTGCGGTTACTGGAGACGATTCGCACGCATCGCATCAAGAACGTCATCTTCGTTTCCGGCGATGTCCACGGCTCACTGACCAGCCGCCTGACCCACAGCGAGGATCCGGACTTCGACGTGCACACCATCGTCTCGTCCCCGCTGTGCAACAGCAAATTGCTGCCCTATGCCTCCGAGTCCACCTTCATTCTGAACCAGGCGCTGGCACGTACCGCAGCGGGAGATTATCGACATGAATTGACCAGCAAGGTGGTCAGCGAAGACAACTTTGCTCATCTGGTGGTGGATCGGGAGCAGATTCAGGTCAGTTACCACGACCGGAACGGCCGACGCCTGCAATCGATCAACATCCCGCTGCACTAAGGAAAATGAAGGCCAAATGCATTAGTTTTCGGCCCTGGCTGGAGAAATCCTCGCCCCTGCCGACATATTCTTATAGCACTTGGCCTTCATGTCTCTTGTCAGTCAGTGTCGCAATGATGCAACCTTGCCGCAGGCAACAGTAAAGAGGGCGAGAGCCCGGCGCGATCAGCACATTCGAAGCGAGTTTCCCTCAATGAAAAGCCAACCTGATGCCGCCAGCCGTATGGTGGCCGAGGTAGTGACGCAATTGCCTGTGCCCTCGCGGCTCGGCATGCTGCGTTTCGAACGGCTGAATGAAGCTAGCTGGGCACTCCTGTTTCTCGATCCCAATTGCGAACGACAATTTGGTCTGCCGGCCGTGGAGCTTTGTGCCTTGGTCGACTCGCCTTATGCCAGCCTGATGGAGCCTGAAGCGCGCTATCAACTGCACGACGCGATTCAGCAGCAACTCAGAGAGAGCCCGCATTACCTGATCCGCTACAACCTGCACACCGCCAAAGGCTCCTTGAGCCTGCTCGAACTGGGCGAAGCCTACCGACAACACAATCGACACCTTCTGCGCGGTTACCTGATGGTCGTGGACGGCTTGTTCGAGGGTGAACCGCTGCTGCCGTCGCTGGACCTGGAAACCCAGAACTCGCGCCTGCAAATCGCTCTGGAACTCAATCAGCGCGCCCAGTTGGAACAACTGCAGCATCTGGATCGGGTCCGCGCCCAGCAAGACTTGATCCTGCTGCTGACCCGCCAGCGCTACAGCACCAACAATTCCCTGCAAGAAGCCGCCGAACTGATTACCCGCAGCGCTTGCGACATCTATGAAATCGACTGCGCCAGCCTGTGGAACCTCGAAGGCTCGCTACTGGTGCCGATCTCGGCCTATCACCGCACCTCCGGGGAATATCAGCTGCCGGAACCGATCGACGTCAGCGGCTTCCCGGATTACCTCGACGCCTTGCACGGCAGCCGCGCCATCGATGCGCACAACGCCATTCGCGATCCGCGTACCCGAGAAATGGCCGAACACCTGCGCCCGCGCGATGTGAACGCCATGCTCGACGCCAGTATCCGCGTCGACGGCCAAGTGGTCGGCGTGCTGTGCCTGGAACAGACTGGCGCGACCCGTGCCTGGCAGTCGGATGAAATCGCCTTCGCCGGCGAGCTGGCCGATCAGTTCGCCCAAGTCATCAACAACCACAACCGCCGCACCGCCACGAGTGCCTTGCACTTGTTCCAGCGGGCGGTCGAGCAAAGCGCCAACGCGTTTTTGCTGGTCAATTGCGATGGCGTGGTGGAATACGTCAACCCGAGCTTCACGGCGATCACCCAGTACACCACCGAGGAAGTCCACGGCCAGCGGCTATCGGAACTGCCTGCGTTGGAGAACCTCAGCGAACTGCTGTTCGACGCACCGTCGGCGCTGGCCAAGAGCAACAGCTGGCAGGGCGAGTTCAAGAGCCGGCGCAAAAACCTCGAACCCTACTGGGGCCAGTTGTCGATTTCCAAGGTCTATGGCGACAACCGAGAGCTGACGCACTACATCGGCATCTACGAAGACATCACCCAGACCAAGCTCGCCCAGCAGCGCATCGAGCGCCTGGCCTACACCGACAATCTGACCAACCTCGGCAACCGCCCGGCGTTCATCCGCAACCTCGACGAACGCTTCGCCCGGGACAGCGATACGCCGATCAGCCTGCTCCTGGTGGACATCGACAATTTCAAGCGCATCAACGACAGCCTCGGCCACCAGACCGGCGACAAACTGCTGATCAGCCTGGCCCGGCGCCTGCGCAACAGCCTGAGCCCGAGCGGCAGCCTGGCGCGATTCGCCAGTAACGAATTCGCCGTGCTGCTGGACAACACCGACCTCGCGATGGGGCAGCACGTCGCCAACCAATTGCTGGCGACCCTCGACAAGCCGATGTTCGTCGACAACCAGTTGATCAGCGTCACCGGCTCCGTGGGCCTGGCCTGCGCGCCGCTGCACGGTCGCGATCCACAGACATTAATGCGCAACGCCGGCCTGGCGCTGCACAAGGCCAAGGCCAATGGCAAACACCAGGTCCAGGTGTTCACCGAAGCACTGAACGCCGAGGCCAGCTACAAGCTGTTCGTGGAAAACAACCTGCGCCGCGCCCTGACCCAGAATGAGCTGGACGTGTTCTATCAGCCCAAACTGTGCCTGCGCAGCGGTCGCCTGCTGGGCATGGAAGCGCTGCTGCGCTGGAACCATCCGGAAAAGGGCATGATCCGCCCGGACCAGTTCATCAGCGTTGCCGAAGAAACCGGCTTGATCATCCCGATCGGCAAATGGATCGCCCGCCAGGCCTGCCGCATGAGCAAAGACCTGACCGCCGCCGGCCTGGGCAATCTTCAGGTGGCGATCAACTTGTCGCCCAAGCAGTTCTCCGACCCGGACCTGGTGGCGTCCATCGCCAACATCCTCAAGGAAGAAGCGCTGCCGGGGAACCTGCTGGAGCTGGAACTGACCGAAGGCCTGCTGCTGGAAGCCACCGAAGACACCCACTTGCAGCTCGATCAACTCAAGCGCCTGGGCCTGACCCTGGCCATGGACGATTTCGGCACCGGTTACTCGTCGCTCAGTTACCTGAAAAAATTCCCGATCGACATCATCAAGATCGACCGAAGCTTCATCCACGAAATCCCGGACAACCAGGACGACATGGAAATCACCTCCGCGGTGATCGCCATGGCCCACAACCTGAAACTCAAAGTTGTGGCGGAAGGGATCGAGACGGCCGAGCAGCTTGCGTTCTTGCGTCGCCACCGCTGCGATGTCGGCCAGGGCTACCTGTTCGACCGCCCCATCCCCGGCGCCGAGCTGATCGAAAAGCTCAAGCGCTACCCACGCGGGCCGCTCGTCTGACAGCACACCGCAAAATCCCTGTGGAACACCGTAATCCCCGGTGGGAGCGAGCCTGCTCGCGATAGCGGTGTGTCAGTCGCCATCAATGTTTAATGTCCCGCCGCTATCGCAAGCAGGCACGCTCGCACAGGGGTAGTGCGTAACCGGCCGGCATTGGGCAAACTGCGTGTCTGACAATTCACATTCAACCTGACTGAGGGGACTGATGATGGTCTTGCGCTCGGAAATCCTGGTGAACAAAAACGTGCTCCCTACCAAAGAACAAGCTCTGCCCGGCCGTGAAACCCCGATGACCGTGCCGGAAAAACACTTCGTCCACGACGCCCCACTGCTGGGCCCGTTCGCGATGGACGTGGATTTCGCGATCTTCGGCCTGGGCTGCTTCTGGGGCGCGGAACGCAAGTTCTGGCAACGTGAAGGCGTGGTCAGCACGGCGGTGGGTTATGCCGGCGGTTTTACCCCGAACCCGACCTATGAAGAAGTTTGTTCGGGCCTGACCGGCCACAGCGAAGTGGTGCTGGTGGTCTACGAACCGGCCAAAGTCAGCTACGAAGAACTGCTGAAAATGTTCTGGGAATTGCACAACCCGACGCAAGGCATGCGTCAGGGCAACGACATCGGCACTCAGTACCGCTCGGTGATCTATGCGACCAACCCGACGCAACTGGCCGCCGCCAAGCACAGCAAGGACGTGTTCCAGGCTGAGTTGACCAAGGCCGGGAAAGGCGAAATCACCACCGAAATCGAAGAAGCGCCGACGTTCTACTTCGCCGAGGCGTATCACCAGCAGTACCTGGCGAAGAACCCTGAAGGGTATTGCGGGATTGGTGGTACGGGCGTTACCTGCCCGATCTAACTCTCGGGCCCTGAAAAGCTTCGCGGGCAAGCCTCGCTCCTACGGGATTATGTCGATCACAAAATTGTGCTCAGATATCGATCCCTGTAGGAGCGAGGCTTGCC
>NZ_JASCOM010000161.1:0-13603 GCF_029959925.1 Pseudomonas sp. PS02303 | reverse complement strand
GGCTGTAGGACAGGCAACATCAATGTTGGATGTGCCGACGCCTTCGCGGGCAAGCCTCGCTCCTACAAGGGTCAGCGTTTACGACAGAGCGTGAGCCCATCACCCAACGGCAACAACGACAGATCCACACGCACGTCATCCTTCAAGGCGCGATTGAGCGCCTGGATGGCTCGGGTGTCTGCACTCTCGGGATTCTCCTCAAGCACCCGTCCACTCCACAGCGTGTTATCGAACACCGCCAGCCCGCCGACGCGCAGCAGACGCAGTGCATGCTCCAGATAGTTCGGATAGTTGGACTTGTCGGCATCAATGAAGATCAGGTCGAACGCCTCTGGCTGATCCAGCGTGGCGAGCGTTTCCAGTGCAGGGGCCAGCCGCAGGTCAATTCGCCCGGCCAGCCCCGCTTCCTGCCAATAATGGCGTGCGATAGCGTTGTAGTCGCCGGGAATGTCGCAGCAAATCAGCGAACCGCCCTGCGGCAATGCAGCGGCCATGCACAGGGCGCTGTAACCGGTAAACGTACCGACTTCCAGCAAGCGCTTGGCACCAATGAGTTTGACCAATAACGCGAGGAACTGCCCCTGCTCCGGCGCTACCTGCCAGCGCGCCATTGGCATCGCCTGGGTCTCGTCGCGCAAGCGCTTGAGCAGCGGCGTTTCCCTCAGGGAAACGTCGAGCAGGTATTGATACAGGGCATCGTCGAGATTGAGAGTGCGAGCGGTCATGACAACCTCTTCGGACAGGACGCTACGGATTACGCGCCAGGTGTTCAGGCTGCAGAACGCGCTTGGCGCTCAGATAAGCCTTCTGCCAGTAAGCCTTGGACAGGCTGTCAAGCTTCACCGTGCCGCCAGTGGCCGGCGCATGAACGAAGCGACCTTCACCGACGTAGATACCGGCATGACTGACCTGGGATCCGCCATTGGTGGCGAAGAAGATCAAGTCACCGGTTTGCAGGCCTTCCTTGCCGACGTTGGCCGCCTGCATGCTGATCATTTCGCGGGTGGTACGCGGCAGGGAAATACCGGTGACGTCATGGTAGACGTAACCGATCAGGCCGCTGCAATCGAAGCCCGAATCCGGCGTGTTGCCCCCCCAACGATACGGCGTGCCCACCAGTCCCAGCGCGCGGAACAGCACGTCTTCTGCCTCGGGGGAAAAGGGTTGCGGGTTACCGAAAACAATGGGTGCACGAACCACCGGCGCAGGCGGCGGTGTGCGACTGGCGCAGGCGCTGAGCAGCGCTGCGAAGAACATGATTGCGAGGCGGGCCGACATCGTCATAAGCAGAACATCCTGATCTGGCTGCGGCTTTTTCTGCCGGGAAGGCAGAAAAGAAAACCGCCTGCGCAGGACGCAGGCGGTTTGCCATCAATAATAGATCTGGATTCTAGCGGCTATGGGCCAAACTTCAAGTAAGACTTTAAGTTCGCCTTACAAAGTGTCCGCCTACTTCGTTGCGAAGAGGTAGTTGTCGCCACCCACGTGGCGACAGGTTAAGCCTTATTTGCGTGCAGTGACCACGGTCGGAGCCATCGCGAGGGCGCGTTTGGCTTCGATGAAGGTCTTGCTCCAGTAGCTGTCGCCCAGGCTATCGACCCGGACACCACCGCTTTTGCGGCTGCTGGAGTGGATGAACTGGTTGTCACCCAGGTAGATCCCGGCGTGACTGACACGACCACGACGACCATTGGTGGCGAAGAACAGCAGATCACCCGGCTTCAGCGCGCTGCGAGCTACCAGCGGAGCGTCGACGTTGATCATTTCGCGAGTGGAGCGCGGCAGGTTCATGCCGGCTTCTTCACGAAACAGATAACCGATGAAACCGCTGCAATCGAAGCCAGCCTCGGAGGTGCCGCCGAAACGGTAACGGGTACCGATCAGGGACATGCCACGCTCGAGGATGCTGTCAGCCAGAACCGGAAGCTGGTACGACTTGCCATCGGCGAAGTTTGCCAGTTCTTTATCGGTGGCTAGCTCTTCCTGGAAAAGAACGGAAGAAGACTGCGCAGTAACTGAATTCTTGACCTGCTGTTGTTGCTCTTGCTGAGTCACTGGGGAGTGGGCAGCGCAACCGAACAACAGGGTGACGAGTGCGAGAGGCACGAGGGGTGCGAAGCGCTTTAGCATGGGCACGACCGTGGCTGATAGTTGTAAAGAAGCCGAGACTATGCCCGCTATCATCCTCATTTGCAAATTCAATCGAACTTTATGTGACTTCCCGGTTTCGCGATTACATCTAAGCGCTTAAGCCCCATTTAGACACTCGCGCAGCCTGCACCCTGTAGGAAAGCAGATTTTCTGGCGCCTGAAATATGCCAAAACCCCCGCCAAGCTTAGGTTTTACCAGCCTAAAGTTTCTTTCAGGAACGGGATCGTCAGCTTGCGCTGAGCTTGAAGGGAGGCCTGATCGAGACGCTCAAGCAGCTCGAAAAGCGCGCTCATGCTGCGGGTACCCCGAGTCAAAATAAAATGACCGACTTCATCGGTCAGGTGCAGGCCGCGACGGGATGCTCGCAGTTGCAAGGCGCGCAATTTGTCTTCGTCAGAGAGCGGACGCATCTGGAAGATCAGTGCCAGGGTCAGGCGCGATTTCAGGTCAGCCAGTTTCACCGGCAATTCACGCGGCGAGGTTGATGCAGCAATCAACAGACGCCGACCGCTGTCGCGCAGACGATTGAACAGATGGAACAACGCCTCTTCCCAATCCGCCCGGCCGGCCACGGCCTGCAAATCATCCAGGCAGACCAGTTCGTATTGTTCGAGGTTGTCGAGGATCGAGATGCCGCGGTCCAGCAGCTCGGCCAGCGGCAGATACACTGCCGGCTCCCCCAGTTGTTCGAAGCGCAGGCAGGCGGCCTGCAACAAGTGCGTGCGCCCTACCCCGTCCTTGCCCCAGAGATAAATCAGGCTTTCTGTCCAGCCGGCGTCGGCTTCGCATAGCCGCTCGACATAGCCGAGTGCAGCGGCATTGGCGCCTGGGTAGTAATTGATAAAGGTAGCGTCATCACGCAGACGCACACCTAGGGGCAGCTGAATCGGTTTCATGCTGACTGAACAGTTCCAAAGGAACCGTTAGTGGCCTCTGTGTAAAGTTTGCGAAGTTTATACCCGTGAGGCGGGTCGCACAATGCGACAGACCACAAGCAAAATCAAAGGTTTGCGTTAACGCCCTGGTTTCATGACAGTTTCTTTGGCGGCGCATGTGACAGCCGCGCGAGGGATACGGGCCAACCTGGCATGGAACCAGGCCGCCCGCCACAGGACTTCAACGACTCTTACAGCTCCGGTTCGTCGACACCACTGTAGATATCAGAATCCTTATACAAATCATGCACATGGCGCACCAGCACCATGATCACCGCCGCCACCGGCAACGCCAGTAACACGCCGGTAAAGCCGAACAGTTCGCCCCCCGCCAGAATCGCGAAGATCACCGCCACCGGGTGCAGACCGATACGATCGCCCACCAGCAACGGCGTCAGCACCATGCCTTCCAGTGCCTGCCCGACCATGAACACCGCAACGATGCCGATCATGGGATACAGATCGCCACCGAACTGGAACAGGCCGGCGATCAACGCCGCGCCGATCCCGATGACAAACCCCATGTACGGCACAATGGCCGCCAGGCCTGCGATCAGACCGATCAACAACCCCAGCTCCAGCCCCACCAGCATCAAGCCCGCAGCGTAGATCACGCCCAGCGCCAGCATCACCAGCAACTGCCCGCGCACAAATGCCCCCAGCACTTCATGGCATTCGCCCGCCAGGGTCACCACGCGTTCTTCACGATCACGGGGAAGCAGGCTGCGGATCTTGGCCATCATCAGGTCCCAGTCCCGCAGCAGGTAGAAACTCACGACAGGGATCAGCACCAGATTCGCCAGCCAGCCGATCAACGCCAGCCCGGACGCCGTCGCCTGACTCAGCACGACCCCGACGATGTCGGTGGTCTGGCCCATGTGTTCGCTGATCGCGGCCTTGAGCTTGTCGAACTTCCAGAAGTTATCCGACAGTCCGAATTTTGATTGCGCCCACGGCAGTGCAGTGTGCTGCAGCCAGTCGAGCATCTGCGGCGCCAGTTCATACAAGCGAAATAACTGCTTGGCGAGCATCGGCACCAGCACCAGCAGCAATGTGGTGAAGATCAAGGTGATCAGCGCAAACACCGCCACCACGCCCCAGGTGCGTGACAGACCGGCCTTTTCCAGCCGATCCACCAGCGGATCGAACAGATAGGCCAGCAGCAACGCGACCAGAAAGGGCGTCAGGATCGGATGCAACAACCAGACAAACACGCAGAGCAGAACCACCCCACCCAACCAGAACCAACGCCGCGTATCCGCCATGTACCACTCCATATGCATCTATATAAAGAAAGAAAACCTTACCAACGGAACCTCAGCTGTGGCACCGGTGCCGGGGTTGGTGCTACGACCGGCGCCGCACCCTCGGCTGGCTGCGCAGGCGCTGCCGGTGCAGGCGCCTCACCGGCTGGAACCTCCTGCAACTTCGAGAGGGACAGCTGCGAACGTAACTGCTCGGCGCTGCCATTGACCCGATAGAGAATGCGCTCGCCATCAACCGTTTGCAGGCGCGCCCTAAAAGGCTCCAGCAAGCGTCCAAGGGCGGCGTAGCGTTCCAGGTTCATGCCCTGCACTTCCAGCAATTGTTCGCCCGAAGCGCCCGGCTTGACGACAAACCGCGGTGCCAGGCGTTCACTGACCGCCAGCATCACCGCATCGACCACAGCAGCCTGATCCGCCCCTTGTACGCTGCCCGCCTCTTTCTTGTCGCCCAGCCACATGTTCCATTTGGCCTGCCACTGGCCGCCCTCTTCCCGGGCATGCACCGCGAGCAAGGCATCGGCATTGTAACGGTCCGAGGCAGCGCGCAACGGCGTTGCATCTGCCCCTTCAAGGTTGGGTGCCGTAGCCACCAGTTGCTCACTCAGGTCCGCCAACGGCAACCGCAACGGCAGACCACGATGCTGGGCTGCGCGACGCAACGGCGCGGCGCTGGACTGGCCATCGCCCACCAGGCTCGATCCCTCGGCGGAGTCGTTCAACCACCAACTCAGGATCGACGGCCGATTCGTCCCCCACAAAGACAACCCGGCGCGGCGCAAGGCTTGTTCGGTGCTGGCCGGGTCGAAATCGACTTTCAGCACTTCCGGCGGACCGGCGTCGAAACCGTATTGACTGATGATCTGTTGCGGATCTTTGCGCAGCGCCGCCAACCCCGGACTTTGCGCAGCCTTGGGATCACCGGTCAGGCGCAGCACCAGGGTGTCCAGCGCGCGCTGGGTCGCCTGGTCGCGCTCCTCTGACGATTGACTGCTGACAGGCTCGCGCACTTGATACAGGCCTTTGACGGTTTCGGCATGACTCGCCAGGCTGACCAGTGAAAAACAGCCTGCAAATAAAAATCTGGAAAAAAAACGCATGGGAGATTCCTGACGACGAGAGCGGCTGGAACAGACCGCATGAAGATGATCGAGCAAGGCTGTGACCACATCCCTGCGCAAAACATTCACCACGATCTGACTAAGTTTTTCGCACTGTCATAACGATAGACGGTTAATCGCGATACCTTATACAGCCATCGAGGCGGCGACCAACACGGGCAATAAAGGTTTTTTTCAGCCGATATGCCCCTGCCGTCGGCGTGAGGATGGCCGCTGCCCTTCAAGCCTGATAAAATCGCGCGCCTTCGCAGACCGGCAACAGCCGGGCACCCTGAAATTCGTGCAAGGCGCTCGCCTTCGTTTATTTCAGCGGTCCCACTGGACTCGGTCGTTACCCCTGAATCCCCCCTAAAGGCCTGGATCATGAGCAAGCAACCCTCCCTGAGCTACAAGGACGCCGGTGTAGACATCGACGCCGGTGAAGCATTGGTCGAACGCATCAAGAGCGTCGCCAAGCGCACTGCGCGCCCGGAAGTCATGGGCGGCCTGGGCGGTTTCGGCGCCCTCTGCGAAATCCCGGCCGGCTACAAGCAGCCCGTACTGGTTTCCGGCACCGACGGCGTGGGCACCAAGCTGCGCCTGGCGTTGAACCTGAACAAGCACGACAGCATCGGCATCGACCTGGTGGCCATGTGCGTGAACGACCTGGTGGTCTGCGGCGCCGAGCCGCTGTTCTTCCTCGACTACTACGCCACCGGCAAGCTGAACGTCGAAACCGCGACCCAGGTCGTGACCGGCATCGGCGCTGGCTGTGAACTGTCCGGCTGCTCCCTGGTCGGCGGCGAAACCGCTGAAATGCCTGGCATGTACGAAGGTGAAGACTACGACCTGGCCGGCTTCTGCGTCGGCGTCGTGGAAAAATCCGAAATCATCGACGGTTCGAAAGTCGCTGCCGGCGATGCCCTGCTCGCCCTGCCGTCTTCCGGCCCGCACTCCAACGGCTACTCGCTGATCCGCAAGATCATCGAAGTCTCCGGTGCCGATATCGAAAACATCCAGCTCGACGGCAAACCGCTGACCGACCTGCTGATGGCCCCGACCCGCATCTACGTGAAACCGTTGCTCAAGCTGATCAAGGACACCGGCGCGGTCAAAGCCATGGCCCACATCACCGGTGGCGGCCTGCTGGACAACATCCCGCGCGTACTGCCAAAAGGCGCCCAAGCCGTGGTTGACGTCGCAAGCTGGACCCGCCCTGCCGTGTTCGACTGGCTGCAAGAGAAAGGCAACGTCGACGAAAACGAAATGCACCGCGTGCTGAACTGCGGCGTGGGCATGGTCATCTGCGTGGCTCAAGAGCACGTTGAAACTGCCCTGAACGTCCTGCGTGAAGCCGGCGAGCAGCCATGGGTTATCGGTCAGATCGCCACCGCTGCCGAAGGCGCAGCCCAGGTTGAACTGAAGAACCTCAAGGCTCATTGATGTCCCAGACCTGTGATGTGGTGGTGCTGTTGTCCGGCACCGGCAGTAACTTGCAGGCCCTGATCGACAGCACGCGGACCGGCGACAGTCCGGTCCGCATCGCCGCGGTGATTTCCAACCGCGCCGACGCTTACGGCCTGCAACGCGCCAGGGACGCGGGTATCGACACCCGCTCCCTGGATCACAAGGCTTTCGAAGGCCGCGAAGCCTTCGATGCCGCGCTGATCGAACTGATCGACGCCTTCAACCCCAAACTCGTGGTACTGGCCGGCTTCATGCGCATTCTCAGCGCTGACTTCGTGCGCCACTACGCGGGTCGCCTGCTCAACATCCATCCCTCGCTGCTACCCAAATACAAAGGGTTACACACTCATCAGCGCGCGCTGGAAGCCGGCGACACGGAACATGGCTGCTCCGTGCACTTCGTCACCGAGGAACTCGATGGCGGACCACTGGTCGTACAGGCAGTAATACCGGTAGAGTTGCACGATTCGCCGCAGAGTCTGGCCCAGCGAGTCCATGTTCAGGAACACCTGATCTACCCGATGGCTGTACGCTGGTTTGCCGAAGGCCGTTTATCGCTCGGTGAGCAAGGTGCTTTACTGGATGGAAAGTTACTCGCGGCCAGCGGCCACTTGATTCGAAACTAGGAGATTTTATGCGTCGCGCCCTGCTCTTCGCTTGCGCTCTGTTTGCCCTGCCTTTCGCGCAGGCTGCAGACCTTCAACCTTTCTCCGCCAGCTACACCGCCGACTGGAAGCAGCTGCCCATGAGTGGCACGGCTGAACGCAGCCTGACCCAGGGTGCCAACGGTGTCTGGAAGCTCAGCTTCAAGGCCTCGATGATGATCGCCAGCCTGACAGAAGAAAGCACCCTGACCCTGGACAAGGACACGTTGCTGCCCCAGTCCTACCACTTCGAACGCGGTGGTCTGGGTAAAGCCAAGAAAGCCGACCTGGACTTCGACTGGACCAACAAAATGGTCACTGGCACCGATCGCGGTGATGCGGTCAAGATCCCGCTGAACCGTGGCATGGTCGACAAATCCACCTATCAGCTGGCCCTGCAACACGATGTGGCCGCCGGCAAAAAAAGCATGAGCTATCAGGTCGTCGATGATGGCGAAGTCGATACGTATGACTTCCGCGTGCTGGGTTCGGAGAAAGTCGACACCAAGGCCGGCCAGATCGATGCGATCAAGGTCGAGCGCGTGCGCGACCCGACGCAAAGCAAGCGCATCACCGTCCTGTGGTTCGCCAAGGATTGGGATTACCTGCTGGTTCGCCTGCAACAGGTCGAAACCGATGGCAAGGAGTACAACATCATGCTCCTTGACGGTACGGTCAACGGCAAGGCTGTCAAAGGCAGCTGATCCGGGCCTGAACAAAAATCCGGAATCCCTCAGGGATTCCGGATTTTTTTATGCCTGCTGAACGTCAAATCCGCGCCAGCGCCTGAGCCAGGTCAGCGCGCAGATCCTCGACATCCTCGACCCCCACGGACAAACGCACCAACGCATCGCCGATCCCGAGTTGTGCACGAGTGTCTGCGGGGATGGTGGCATGCGTCATGATTGCCGGATGCTCGATCAGGCTTTCCACCCCGCCCAGGCTCTCGGCCAGGGCAAATATCTGCACATTTTCAAGGAAGCGTCTGGCGCCAGCCAGGTCGCTGTTCAGGTCGAGGGAAATCATCCCGCCAAATCCACGCATCTGCTGCCGCGCCAATTCGTGCTGCGGGTGCGACGGCAAGCCCGGATAGTAAACGCGTGCCACTTGCGGCTGACGCTCCAGCCATTGCGCCAGCTCCAGCGCGTTACTGCAATGACGCTCCATGCGCAACGCCAGGGTCTTCACGCCGCGCAGGGTGAGGAACGCGTCAAACGGCCCGGCGATGGCACCTACCGCGTTCTGCAAAAAGCCCAGGCGCTCGGCCAGTTCGGCGTTCTGCCCGACCACCGCAATGCCGCCGATCACGTCGGAGTGGCCGTTCAGGTACTTGGTCGTCGAGTGCACCACGATATCGAAACCCAACTCCAGCGGGCGCTGGATCCACGGGCTGGCGAAGGTGTTGTCGGCGACACAGAGGATGCCGCGCTCGCGGCAGATACGCGCAATGGCGGCGAGATCAGAAAGGCGCAGCAAAGGATTGCTCGGCGTCTCGACACAGACCATCCGCGTGTCGTCCTGCAACGCCGCTTTGAAGGCGGACAGGTCGGTCAGGTCGACGTAGCTGAAGCGATGCCCGGCGCTGCGCTGACGGACTTTGTCGAACAGGCGAAACGTTCCGCCGTACAGGTCGTTGCCGGAGACGATGTGCGCGTTGGCATCAAGCAGTTCGAGCACCGTGGAAATCGCCGCCAGCCCGGAGGCAAAGGCGAAGGCCCGGGTGCCGCCCTCGAGGTCCGCCACGCAACGCTCCAGCGCAAAGCGCGTCGGATTGTGCGAGCGGCCATAGTCGAGGCCCTTATGCACGCCGGGGCTTTGCTGCAAGTAAGTGGAGTTGGCGTAGATCGGCGGCATCAGCGCCCCGGTGGAAGGATCCGGCGTCTGTCCGGCATGGATCACACGGGTGCCAAAGGCACGGGGCGCGCCGGATTCATCGTGCTGACTCATGTAAGCGATCTCCGTAAGTGATTGAGCAGGTCGACTCGCGTAATCAGGCCATGGAAGCCCGAGGCGTCGGCGATGATCGCCACCAGACCACGATCGAGCTCCGCCTGCAGTTCGGCCAGACTGGCGTTTGCCGGCAGGGTTTGTAACTTGTCAGTCATGGCGCTGGCTACGGGCATGCGCAAATGCGAAGCGTCTTCGTGCACGCCCAGCAGAATATCGGATTCGTCGATCACGCCGACCAGCCGCTTGCCGTCCGCCAGCACCGGCAATTGCGATACATCCGCCAGGCGCATGCGCTGGAAGGCGGTGAGCAGCGTGTCGTCGGGGCCGACGCTGATGACGCGGCCATCCTCGAAACGCCGCGCGATCAGGTCGCGCAGATCGCCGTAGCGCTTGTATTGCAGCAAACCCTGATCGTTCATCCACTGGTCGTTGTAGACCTTCGACAGGTAACGGGTGCCGGTGTCGCAGACGAAGCTGACCACCCGTTTCGGCTCGGTCTGCTCGCGGCAATAACGCAGCGCCGCCGCCAGCAAAGTGCCAGTCGAGGAACCGCCGAGAATGCCTTCGGCGCGCAGCAGTTGACGGGCGTGATCGAAGCTTTCCTCGTCGCTGATCGAATAGGCGTGGCGCACGCTGGAAAGGTCGGCAATCGATGGAATGAAGTCTTCGCCGATGCCTTCCACCGCCCATGAACCGGCCTTGCCGAGGGTGCCGCTGCGGCTGTACTCGGCCATCACCGAACCGACCGGATCGGCCAGCACCATTTCCAGGTTCGGTTGCACACGTTGAAAGAAGCGCGTCAGCCCGGTCAGGGTGCCGGCCGAACCGACGCCGACGACAATGGCATCCAGATCATGCTGGGTCTGTGCCCAGATCTCCGGCGCGGTGCTGCATTCGTGGGCCAGCGGATTGGCCGGATTGTTGAACTGGTCGGCGAAGAACGCATCGGGAATCTCCTGCGCCAGCCGCGCCGCCACATCCTGATAGTAATCGGGATGACCCTTGCCGACGTCGGAACGGGTGATGTGCACCTCGGCGCCCATGGCCTTGAGGTGCAACACCTTCTCGGTGGACATTTTGTCCGGCACCACCAGCACCACTCGATAGCCTTTGGCACGGCCGACCAGGGCCAGGCCGAGGCCGGTGTTGCCGGCGGTGGCTTCGACGATGGTGCCGCCGGGTTGCAGACGGCCATCGCGTTCGGCGGCATCGATCATCGCCAGACCGATGCGGTCCTTGATCGAACCGCCGGGGTTCTGTGATTCGAGTTTGAGAAACAGCGTACACGGGCCGGTATCGAAACGGCTGACGCGCACCAGCGGCGTATTGCCAATCAGTTCAAGCACGGCAGGGCGGGAGTCGTTTGGCATGTCGTTACCTCGCTGCGAGAATCCGCACTGGATGGACAGCAACCGGCATCGGGTCTTCGTGCGCCAGTCACCAGTAATGCCTCGCAAGGAACATAGGCAGGGAATGCGCTATCCGCAACCGTGCGCAGCCAACCGGTAGCGTCGCAGCCTTAACGGTTGCGCGGCAGAATCGACAGAAAATTGTCCCGCGCGACTTTTCTCGCCACCTGCTCAGGCAAGGCGTCGAGAAACGGGTCGAAGCTGCGCATTTCCTTACCCAGCTTGTTGAAACGTCCCACCACATCAGAGCCGAGCATGAAGCGATCCGGGAAGCGCTCCACCAGTCCCAGCCAGGCTTCAGAAGGCTTGCCCTGCTCATCCAGCAGGTAAGGCGTCAGCATGCTCCAGGACAGGTCGATGTACAGATTGGGGTAGGCCTCGAGCATTCGGCTCAGGGTCGGCAACAGAAAATCCAGTCGGGTTTGATGCCGATGGACCTCGGCGCTGGTGCCTGCGTGCGCCCAAATGAATCGTGTATGCGGATGATTACGCAACGGCTCCTCGACTTCCGACAGGTACAGCGGATTTTTCTCACGCTTGGAGGTGATGTTGGAGTGCAGCATCACCGGCAAGTCGTTCTCCGCCGCGAGGTGATAGATCCGCGTCATCGCTTCGTTGTTGGCCCGTGGCGTGTCGCCAGCGGTCAGCGCGGTCAGGTCATCGTGCCGGGTAAACACTTCGCCGATCCCCTGCCACAGCCCCGGATTGAGATCGAGCATTCGCTGGATGTGCGCTGCGGAGTTTTTGTCGTTGGGGTTGAAACCGGACAGGAACGGGTGGAAGCGCTGACGCTGCTCGGGGCGCAATTTGTTTACCGCTGCCGCGACGATCACATCCGTCGCGCTGTACCAATAGGCATCGGCGTCATCACCGGCGTAATAGCGCGGGCGCTTCGGTTCGTCTTCGTGCCATTTCTTCGCCACCGGGATCCCGGAAATCATCACATGATCAATGGCATTGTCGTCCATGGCCTTGAGCAATGTCGGCATGCCGGCGGTTTCCTGAAAAAAGTCCACGTAATGCAGGTGCGCATCGCTGTAGGCGTATTCGCGTGCATTGACGTAAGCACTGGATAGCACCAGCAAACAGGCAAGGCTCAAACGGAACAGGGGCACGGGCATTCTCCGGGGGCAGGAAAGACGTAGACCTTTGCACACTCAAGACGGTTCAGCCGGTAAGAAAGTGGAACGCGCATCGTCAGGAATGCTCTATAACTTCGAGGTCTGTTTTGATCGAATGACTTTTTAGCCTGGGAGGCTCCCAATGACCGTTACCGTCAATACCGTTTCCGCCGAAGGTTTTCGCCACAGCGTCCAGATCGATGACCACGAGCTTTTTGCCGATGTGCCGACCACGTCTGGCGGCGAAGGCTCGGCCCCTGAGCCACACGACTACTTCGACGCGGCCCTGGGTGCCTGCAAGGCCCTGACACTGAAGCTGTACGCAAAGAAGAAAGACATTCCGCTGACCGGCGTCACGGTTGAAGTCAAACGTGACAACAGCGAAGAGCAAAAAGGCAAATATGCCCTGCACGTCAAACTGACCCTCAAGGGCGTGCTCACCGACGCCCAGCGCGACGAGTTGCACCGCGTGGCCGACCGCTGCCCGGTACACAAGCTGATGACCAGCACCGAGGTGAGCATCGAAACCCATCTCTCCGAAGGTGCCTTCAGCCAATAGCGGCAAGGGCTGCGCAAGCGGGTTATGCTCCACGCGTCACCCGCTCAGCCTGGAATGCACCATGAACACGCCACTCGTGATCCGCCCTCGCGCCGAAGATGTCGAGGGCCAACCGATTCTGCGCCCGCTGCCGTCAGCCAAATGCCGCAGCGTCGGGCCTTTCGTCTTTTTCGACCACATGCTCGAAACCCGTTATGCGGCGGGAACAGGCATGAACATCCGTCAGCACCCGCACATTGGCCTGTCCACCCTCACGTATTTGTTCGAAGGAAAAATCCAGCACAAGGACAGCCTCGGCTCCGATCAGGTGGTCGATGCCGGCGATGTCAGCTGGATGACGGCGGGCAGTGCAATTGCTCACGTTGAACGCACGCCTGAAACCTTGAAGCAAAGCGGCTTCACGATGCACGGTTTGCAGGTTTGGCTCGCCTCACCCAAGACGCAGGAACAGGGGCCCGGCCACTACAGCCATCATCCGGCGGCGACGTTGCCGGTCAGCGATAACCTTGGCGTGAAGATCCGCATGATTGCCGGTTCAGGCTTTTGCCTGGAATCGCCGGTGCCGGTGCTTTCTCCTACGCTGTATGCGGAATTGAACCTGCAAACGGCGACCACCTTGCTGATCCCGACCGAGCATGAAGAGCGGGCACTGTACGTGCTCAGCGGCGACGCACAGCTTGACGGCGAGCTGCTGGAGCCGCATGCGCTGGTGGTGCTGCCTGCCGGAGAGGAAATGACGTTGTTCGCCGAGAGCGACTGTCATGCCGTGCTGTTTGGCGGGGCACCGCTGGACGGGCCGCGGCGAATCAACTGGAATTTTGTGGCGAGCGATCCGGCGGCGATCGATGAAGCGCGACGACGCTGGGCGGCTGGGGATTGGCCGACGGTGCCGGGGGAAAGCGAGCGGATCGAGCTGCCTTAGCATCGTCGGTAACAGTTACACCGCCATCGCGAGCAGGCTCACTCGTACAAGGGAGAATGCATTCCAATTGTAGGAGTGAGCC
>NZ_JASCOM010000160.1:0-13616 GCF_029959925.1 Pseudomonas sp. PS02303 | reverse complement strand
TGTCAGTTAACAAAGATGTCGACTGATGTGACGCCTTCGCGGGCAAGCCTCGCTCCTACAGGTTCGGGGTTAGCTCACGATTTCGAGGGCAGGCTGCTGGCTGCTGCCAAACGTCAGATACTCAACCAACTCCGCCAACGGCAGCGGCTTGCTGATCAGATACCCCTGCACCTGATCGCAACCAAACCCGCGCAACAACTCCAGCTGCTCCGCCGTCTCCACGCCTTCGGCCACCACTTCAAGGTTGAGGTTGTGCGCCAGGTTGATCATCGCGTGGACCAGTTTGCGATTCTCTTCCCGCTCTTCCATGCCGCCGACAAAGCTCTTGTCGACCTTGAGCAAGGCAATCGGCAGGCTGTTGAGGTGCACGAAGGACGAGAACCCGGTGCCGAAATCATCCAGTGAGAAGCGCACGCCCAGGCGCCCGAGGGCGTCCATGGTCTGTTTCACCAGGTCGCTGCGGCGCATGACCGCAGTTTCGGTCAGTTCGAATTCCAGCCATTGCGCCTCGACGCCGCGCTCGGCGATCAGCCGGCTCAGGGTCGACAACAACTGGCTGTCCTGAAACTGCCGGAACGACAGGTTGATCGCCATGTGCAGCGCCGGCAAACCACGCTCGCGCAATGCCTGCATGTCCCGCAGGGCCCGGGAAATCACCCAGTAACCGAGCGGTACGATCAAACCGCTTTGCTCGGCCAGCGGCACGAACTCGCTGGGCGCCAGCAAACCGCGCTCGGCATGCCGCCAGCGCACCAGGGCTTCGAGGCCGACGATCTGGCCGTCCTCAAGGTTCAGGCGCGGCTGGTAATGCAACTCCAGTTCGTCACGGCGCAACGCCCTACGCAGCTCGCTTTCGAGGTCGGCCATGCTGCGGGCATTGCGGTTGATGCGTTCGTTGAAGATATGAAAGGTGCAGCCCTGAGTGCTCTTGGCTTGCTGCATGGCGATGTGCGCGTGCCACATCAGCGGGTCGGCGCCGGCCTGGGCCCGGGCGTGGGCGATGCCCAGGCTGGAACCGATCAACAGGCTTTCGCCGTCGACCCAGTAAGGTTCGGCCAGGGCTTCGGTGATGCGCTCGGCCATCCATTCGGCGCGCTGAGGCGCGCGGCGGGTGTCGATCAGCAAGGCGAATTCATCGCTGCCAAGCCGCGCCAGTTGATCGCCGGCCTCAAGCTGGCTTTTCAGCCGCGCAACCACCTGCAGGATCAACCGGTCGCCGGCCTGGTGGCCGAGGGCATCGTTGGCGTGACGGAAGTTGTCGAGATCAAGGTGACCGAGGGCCAGGCCACGGCCGTCGTTTTCCGCCAGACGCGCGGCCAGCAAGGTCTGGAAGCCCTGACGGTTGGCGATGCCAGTCAGCGGGTCTTGCTCGGCCAGGCGTTGCAGGGTGTTTTCCAGCAAGCCACGTTCGCGCACATGCCGCAGGCACCGGCGCAGCATGCCGGCATCGAGATGGTCGCGCACCAGCCAGTCGCTCACACCATCGGGCGACGTCAGGGGCTCGTGCTCGAGCAGCAACACTGTCGGCAAGCTGCATCGGCCTGGCAGAGGCTGAAGTGCTGGAATGGTCAACAACACCGCGTTGCGGTTGTCATCGAACAGACTGCTGACCGACTCCCAGCTCGGCGCGCTGATAAGCACGGCCGAGCTCCCCATCGGAGCCAGACACTCGCGCAACAACGCTGCCCACACCGGCTCTTCGGCCAGTAGCAGCAAACGCAAGGGTTCGACAGGCGTAGACAAGCTAGCTCCCTAGACTCTGCAAAGATGTAGGCGACGGGCATTATGCCGCGCCTGTAACCAATGACCAAATGACATCAGTTATCAAACGTGAGTTTGTGTCTGGAATACGAACATTAGCCGCTAATTCACCGCGCATCCTGCTTGAAAGTATCAAAACCGGCAAATAGAGATAGCGTGGTGCGTCACAAGTCGGAGAGAGCAGCACAATTCGCTGAGCCTGTTAAAATGCCGGCCCATTTCACTAACGACTCCCTGATTTCGTATGTCCCGACTCAATCCCCGGCAGCAAGAAGCCGTGAGCTACGTCGGCGGCCCTCTTTTGGTGCTCGCCGGCGCCGGCTCCGGCAAGACCAGCGTGATCACCCGCAAAATTGCGCATCTGATCCAGAACTGCGGCATCCGCGCCCAGTACATCGTCGCCATGACCTTCACCAACAAGGCCGCGCGCGAGATGAAGGAACGGGTCGGCACCCTGCTCAAGGGCGGCGAAGGCCGTGGCCTGACGGTGTGCACCTTCCACAACCTGGGCTTGAACATCATCCGCAAGGAACATGTTCGCCTGGGCTACAAGCCGGGCTTCTCGATCTTTGACGAAACCGACGTCAAAGCCTTGATGACCGACATCATGCAGAAGGAATACTCGGGCGACGACGGCGTCGACGAGATCAAGAACATGATCGGCTCGTGGAAAAACGACCTGATCCTGCCGCCCGAAGCCCTGGAAAACGCGCGCAATCCCAAGGAACAGACCGCCGCCATCGTCTACACCCACTATCAGCGTACGCTCAAGGCGTTCAACGCGGTGGACTTCGACGACTTGATCCTGCTGCCGGTGAAGCTGTTCCAGGAACACGCAGACATCCTCGAAAAATGGCAGAACAAAGTCCGCTACCTGCTGGTGGACGAATACCAGGACACCAACGCCAGCCAGTATTTGCTGGTGAAACTGCTGATCGGCACGCGCAACCAGTTCACCGTGGTCGGCGACGATGACCAGTCGATCTACGCCTGGCGCGGCGCCCGCCCGGAAAACCTGATGCTGCTCAAGGACGATTACCCGTCCCTGAAAGTCGTCATGCTCGAGCAGAACTACCGCTCCACCAGCCGCATCCTGCGCTGCGCCAACGTGCTGATCTCGAACAACCCGCACGAATTCGAAAAGCAGCTGTGGAGCGAGATGGGCCACGGCGACGAGATCCGCGTGATCCGCTGCCGCAACGAAGACGCCGAAGCCGAGCGCGTGGCCGTGGAACTGCTGACCCTGCACCTGCGCACGGACCGGCCTTACAGCGATTTCGCGATCCTGTATCGCGGTAACTACCAGGCCAAGCTGATCGAACTGAAGCTGCAGCACCACCAGATTCCGTATCGTTTGTCCGGCGGCAACAGCTTCTTCGGTCGCCAGGAAGTGAAAGACCTGATGGCCTACTTCCGCCTGATCGTGAACCCGGACGACGACAACGCCTTCCTGCGGGTGATCAATGTCCCGCGCCGGGAGATCGGTTCGACCACGCTGGAGAAGCTGGGCAACTACGCCACCGAGCGCAAAATCTCGATGTATGCCGCCACCGACGAAATCGGCCTGGGCGAGCACCTGGATGCGCGTTTCACCGATCGTCTGTCACGCTTTAAGCGCTTCATGGACAAGGTCCGCGAGCAATGCGCCGGCGAAGACCCGATCTCGGCGCTGCGCAGCATGGTCATGGACATCGACTACGAGAACTGGCTGCGCACTAACAGCTCCAGCGACAAGGCCGCCGATTACCGCATGGGTAACGTCTGGTTCCTGATCGAGGCGTTGAAAAACACCTTGGAGAAAGACGAAGAAGGCGAGATGACCGTCGAAGACGCCATCGGCAAACTCGTCCTGCGCGACATGCTGGAACGTCAGCAGGAAGAGGAAGACGGCGCTGAAGGTGTGCAGATGATGACCTTGCACGCTTCCAAGGGCTTGGAATTCCCTTACGTGTTCATCATGGGCATGGAAGAGGAAATCCTCCCGCACCGCTCCAGCATCGAAGCCGACACCATCGAAGAAGAACGCCGCCTGGCCTACGTTGGCATTACCCGGGCGCGTCAGACCCTGGCCTTCACCTTCGCCGCCAAGCGCAAGCAATACGGCGAGATCATCGACTGCGCGCCGAGCCGCTTCCTGGATGAGCTGCCGCCGGACGACCTGGCGTGGGAAGGCAACGACGACACACCTGTTGAAGTCAAAGCCGTTCGCGGCAATACCGCATTGGCGGATATACGGGCGATGTTAAAGCGCTAGAATTGAGCACTTTTTAACCGAACACTTTTTAACCAGGCATTTTTGACAAGCTAGGCGCACATGGCGCCAGTAGAGGAACGCTTCATGGAAGCACTGCACCAGAAAATCCGCGAACAAGGCATCGTGCTTTCCGATCAGGTCTTGAAGGTCGACGCCTTTTTGAACCACCAGATCGACCCGGCCCTGATGAAGCTGATCGGCGATGAATTCGCTGCGCTGTTCAAGGACTCGGGCATCACCAAGATCGTCACGATCGAAGCTTCGGGCATCGCCCCGGCGATCATGACCGGCCTGAACCTCGGCGTGCCGGTGATTTTTGCCCGCAAGCATCAGTCACTGACCTTGACTGAAAACCTTCTGTCGGCGACCGTTTACTCGTTCACCAAGCAGACCGAAAGCACCGTGGCCATCTCCCCGCGCCACCTGACCAGCAGCGACCGCGTGCTGATCATCGATGACTTCCTGGCCAACGGTAAGGCGTCCCAGGCGCTGATCTCGATCATCAAACAGGCCGGCGCCACCGTCGCCGGCTTGGGGATCGTGATCGAGAAGTCGTTCCAGGGTGGGCGTGCGGAACTGGATGCCCAAGGTTATCGGGTTGAGTCGCTGGCTCGGGTGCAGTCGCTGAAAGATGGCGTGGTTACCTTCATCGAATAAAGCCACACCGCATATCCCTTGTGGGAGCGAGCCGGCTCGCGAAAGCGCTGGATCAGTCAACGGTGATGTCGACTGATACTCAGCATTCGCGAGCAGGCTCGCTCCCACAGTGGTGTTGGAGTGGCTGTTATGGCGCGGTGGCCTTGAGGCCGGCGAGTAGCAGCCGCTGAAACAGGTCCTCTTTCAGCCCTTCCGGGTTGGTCAGCTGCATCCGCTCCAGATGCTCGGGAAACGCCGCAGGCTCCGGCGCGTCCAGCGCAGCCTTGCCCAACTCCAGAATCTCAGAGAGCTTGAACTTGCTCTTCAACCAGTTCAGCGACCGCAACAAATCCCTCTCCACCGCAGTGAAATCACACCCCAGCGGATATTCCGGAAACAAATTCGGATGCAACGCCTGAATCGCCTGTAAACGCTCCGGGCTGTTGTCGGCAAAACGCGGATCGATGCGGAAATTCTTCGGCAATTTGCCAACGTTCTGCGCCTGCTCGATCAACCCCGGCTGGAAGCGAGAGTCGCTGATATTCAGCAATGCCTCGATCACCGCCGCATCGGTCTTGCCGCGCAGATCGGCGATGCCGTACTCGGTGACCACGATGTCCCGCAGATGCCGTGGGATCGTGCAGTGGCCGTATTCCCAGACGATGTTCGAACTGACCTCACCGCCCGCCTCGCGCCAGCTGCGCAACAGCAGCACGGACCGCGCGCCCTCCAGCGCATGGCCCTGAGCAACAAAATTGTATTGCCCGCCAACGCCGCTCAGCACTCGCCCGCTTTCGAGCTGATCGGCCACGCCCGCGCCGAGCAGGGTCATGGTGAACACGGTGTTGATGAAGCGCGCGTCCAGGCGCTGCAAGCGTTTGAGTTCTTCCTGACCGTAGAGCTCGTTGATGTAGCTGATGCGGGTCATGTTGAATTCGAGTCGCTTGCTTTGCGGAAGCTCGCGCAGGCGCTCGTAAAAACTGCGCGGCCCGAGGAAGAACCCGCCATGCACCGAGATGCCATCGGTTTGCGCGGCTTCGTCGAGAGTGCCGGCATTGGCTTGTTGCTGGGTCGGCACGTCCGGGTAGACCTTGCGCCGCACGATTCCGGCATCGGCCAGCACCAGCAAGCCGTTGACGAACATTTCGCTGCAACCGTAAAGGCCCTTCGCGAACGGATCGATGCCGCCTTCGCGGTCGATCAACTGCGCCCACTGGCTGAGATTGATATCCGCCAGCAACGCCTTGTAACCGGCATTGTCGGCCTGACGCGCCAGCAACGCTGCGGTCAGGGCATCGCCCATGGCACCGATGCCGATCTGCAAGGTGCCGCCATCGCGCACCAGCGTACTGGCGTGCAAGCCGATGAAGTGATCCTGGAAACCCACGGGCATGTTCGGCGTGGAGAACAGTGTGGTGTTGTCCTTCTCGTCGATCAGCAGGTCGAAGGTGTCGATACCTATTTCGGCGTCACCGGGCATGTAGGGCAAATCGTTGTGCACCTGGCCCACCAGCAGGATCGTCTCTCCCGCCGCCCGGCGTTTGGCGATCATCGGAAACAGGTCGAGGGTGATGTCAGGGTTGCAGCTCAGGCTCAGACGATCCGGGTGTTCGGCGTGGCTGGCCACCAGTTGCGCCACGAGGTTCAAACCGGCGGCGTTGATGTCCCGCGCGGCGTGGCTGTAGTTGCTGCTGACGTAATCCTGCTGGGCCGATTCGCTATGCAGCAGGCTGCCGGGCTGCATAAAGAATTGATGGACGTGAATGTTCGCCGGCAGGCTGTCTTTGTGAAGTCCGGCGAGAAAATCCAGCTCCGGATAATCGCCAAACACTCGCTCGATGAAGGGTTCGAGGAAGCGCTTTTGCAAACCGTCGCCCAAGGCCGGGCGGCCCAGGCACAGGGCAGTGTAGATCGTCAGCTGCCGGTCGGGCAGTTGCGCGACGCGCTGGAACAACGCGTTGACGAAGTGGTTGGGTTTGCCCAGGCCCAGGGGCAGGCCCATGTGGATATGCGCTGGCAACCGCGCCAATACGTCATCGACCGCCTGCTCGATAGAACACAGCTGCACCATCTGATCCTCCCTTACATTCCGTGAATTGGGGTTGGACCGAGCTTGCCGGGCCTTTACTGCAAAGAATAGTCCCCAAGGAAAATCGCAGGCACAAAAAAGCCGCTCGTAAGCGGCTTTTTCGCTGAAGATGCTGGCGTGTTACAGGCCGGACATTTCTTTGATGGCGCCCTTCAGCTCGTCGTCGGAGCAGTCGGCGCAGGTGCCTTTAGGCGGCATCGCATTGATACCGGTAATGGCTTTGGCCAGGATGCCGTCTAGGCCGCCCTGGTGATCGGCGCGCTCTTTCCAGGCAGCCTTGTCGCCGATTTTCGGCGCACCCAGCAGGCCGGTTCCGTGGCAAGCATTGCAATGTTTTGCAATCACATCTTTAGGCGTCTTGGCACCGCCACCGCCAGTAGCAGCAGCAACTTCCATCCCCTTGCACTCTTGACCCTGGACGCAAACCTGGCCGACTGGCTCAAGGCGTTTAGCAATATCGTCGTTGGTCGCTGCTTGTGCGCTGACTGCCCATAGGGCCAATACGGTTGCTGGTACGGCCAGCATTTTCATAATTAGATTCACGCGTTCACCCTCAATGGTGGCTAGTCACGCCTACGGCCACGGTTCGCAGGCGGGCGCAAGTATAACGGTAACCCCGTCACACTGAAACAACCCCAAAGTCGAAGGGGTCTTGTTGCGCAATGGAAAAACGGTTCGGGTGCCTCCGCCATGCTGGCAGGACGCCTCTTCTCTTAGAAATTCGCGGGCGTGGCTGCGCTGATTAGTCGCGCCGGCGCATCGAACGGATTACGGAAACGGTGTGGCTTGGTACTTTCAAAGTAGTAGCTATCCCCCGCTTCGAGCACAAAAGTTTCAAGCCCTACCACCAGTTCCAGTCGGCCTTCCACCAAAATGCCGGTTTCCTCGCCCTCATGGGTGAGCATCTCGTCACCGGTGTCGGCGCCAGGCGGGTAGATTTCATTGAGGAAGGCGATAGCCCGGCTCGGATGCGCCCGACCGACCAGTTTCATGGTCACTGCACCATCGGAAATATCGATCAGCTCGTTGGCCTTGTAGACGATCTGCGTCGGTTTTTCCTGCAGGATTTCTTCGGAAAAGAACTCGACCATGGACATGGGAATCCCGCCCAGTACCTTCCTCAGCGAACTGATCGAGGGGCTGACGCTGTTCTTCTCGATCATGGAAATCGTGCTGTTGGTGACGCCCGCGCGCTTGGCGAGCTCACGCTGGGAAAGACCTTTGAGCTTACGGATGGATTGCAGTCGTTCACCGACGTCCAAGCTTGCGCCTCCAAGATTCAGGTTGTAGAAATATTGAGCGTTATCATGGCGACAGCGTTCAGTATTTACAACACTTTGGCCTGAATCCTGTTCAGCGAAGCGACTTCCGGTACGGACTGCTGACCGCTAACCCTCGGAATAGAGCTTTGGCACCCGGCGCAGGTTGCAGAAGATCTGATAGGGAATCGTGTCAGCGGCGGCGGCCACGTCGCTGGCGAGGATGTTTTTACCCCACAACTCAACGGTCGAACCCAGGCCGGCCTGAGGTACATCGGTCAGATCGATGCAGAGCATGTCCATCGACACCCGGCCAATCAACTGGCTGCGCTGCCCGGCGACCAACACTGGCGTGCCGGTCGGTGCCTGACGCGGGTAACCATCGGCATAACCCATGGCCACCACCCCGACGCGCATGGGCTTGGGGGTGATGAATTTGGCGCCATAACCGATCGGCTCGCCGGCCGGCAGTTCACGCACGCAGATCACTTTCGATTCCAGGGTCATCACCGGCTGCAAACGGGAGGCCACGGCGTTGGCTTCTTCAAACGGCGTGGCGCCGTAGAGCATGATGCCCGGGCGAACCCAATCGCTCGGAATCTGCGGCCAACCGAGTACCGCCGGCGAGTTGCGCAAGCTGATCTCGGCCGACAAACCTTTACGTGCCGCTTCAAACACAGCGACCTGCTCGGCGCTGGCCTGCTCGTGCAGCTCATCGGCGCGGGCGAAGTGGCTCATCAAGACAATCTTCGCCACCTTGCCGCTGGCCAGCAGCCGTTGATACGCCGCGTGATAATCCTTTGGATGCAAGCCAACCCGGTGCATACCCGAATCGAGCTTGAGCCAGACCGTGATGGGTTTGCTCAACGCGGCGTTCTCGATGGCTTCGAGCTGCCACAACGAATGCACCACACACCAGAAATCATGCTCGACGATCAGCGACAGCTCATCGGCTTCGAAAAAACCTTCCAGCAACAACACCGGCGCCCGAATGCCAGCCGCGCGCAACTCCAACGCTTCTTCGATACAAGCCACGGCAAATCCGTCCGCCTCGGCTTCCAGCGCCTGGGCGCAACGCACCGCGCCATGGCCGTAGGCATCCGCCTTGATCACGGCGAGGGCCTTGGCCCCCGTGGTTTCACGGGCGATCCGGTAGTTGTGACGCAGGGCTTGAAGGTCGATCAGGGCACGGGCTGGACGCATGGCGGCAGACTTCTAGGCGGTCATGGGAATAAAAACCGGCGCTGGCTGACAGCGTGAACCGCCAACAGCACCGGAAGAGGGATCTTTCTAACGTCCTGACAGGCTTACGGCAGAGCGGCGACGACCGACAGCTCGATCAGGATTTGCGGTTCGCACAGCTTCGACTCAACAGTCGCACGGGCCGGGGCGACGCCTTTTGGCAGCCACTTGTCCCACACCGCGTTCATGCCTTCGAAATGCGCGTCGATGTCTTTCAGGTAAATCGTAACCGAGAGCAAACGGCTCTTGTCGGTGCCTGCCAGATCGAGCAAACGCTCGATATTGGCGAGGGTTTCACGGGTCTGCTGTTCAATCCCGGCATTCATGTCGTCGCCGACCTGCCCTGCCAGATAGACGGTGCCGCTGTGGACAACGATCTGGCTCATGCGCTCATTGGTGAGCTGGCGCTGGATTGACATGTTTTGCGGACTCCTGAAGTTTTGTGCCGTAACGGGAAATATCGAGGCCTTCGGCGCTGATCTGCGGCGTTTTCTTCGCCATCAGGTCAGCCAGCAAACGGCCGGAGCCGCACGCCATGGTCCAGCCGAGCGTGCCGTGACCGGTGTTCAGGAACAGGTTGCTGAACGGGGTGGCACCAACGATGGGCGTGCCGTCCGGAGTGGTCGGACGCAGACCGGTCCAGAAACTCGCCTGGGCCAGATCGCCGCCCTGAGGATAAAGGTCGTTGACGATCATCTCCAGGGTTTCGCGCCGACGCGGGTTCAGCGACAGGTCAAAACCGGCTATTTCAGCCATACCACCGACACGGATGCGGTTGTCGAAACGGGTGATCGCGACCTTGTAGGTCTCGTCGAGAATGGTCGAGGTCGGAGCCATCGCCGGGTTGGTGATCGGCACGGTCAGGGAGTAACCCTTGAGCGGATACACCGGGGCCTTGATGCCCAATGGCTTGAGGAGTTGCGGCGAGTAGCTGCCGAGTGCCAGCACGTAGCGATCCGCGGTTTCCAGCTTGCCGTCGATCCATACGCCGTTGATGCGATCACCGGCGAAGTCGAGCTTCTGAATGTCCTGGCCGAAACGGAATTCCACGCCCAATTTGACGGCCATTTCGGCCAGGCGAGTGGTGAACATCTGGCAGTCGCCAGTCTGGTCGTTCGGCAGGCGCAAGGCACCGGCGAGGATATCAGTGACGCTGGCCAGGGCCGGCTCAACGCGGGCAATGCCAGCGCGGTCGAGCAGTTCGAACGGCACGCCGGACTCTTTCAGAACAGCGATGTCTTTCGCCGCGCCGTCCAGTTGAGCCTGGGTGCGGAACAGTTGGGTCGTCCCGAGGCTGCGGCCTTCATAGGCTATGCCGGTTTCAGCGCGCAGTTCGTCGAGGCAGTCACGGCTGTACTCGGACAGACGCACCATGCGCTCCTTGTTCACCGCATAACGGCTGGCGGTGCAGTTGCGCAGCATCTGCGCCATCCACAGGTATTGGTCGATGTCGGCGGTGGCCTTGATCGCCAGCGGTGCGTGGCGCTGCAACAGCCACTTGATGGCCTTGAGCGGCACGCCCGGCGCGGCCCACGGCGAGGCATAACCCGGCGATACTTGCCCGGCGTTGGCGAAACTGGTCTCCATGGCAGCGGCCGGCTGACGGTCCACCACCACCACTTCGAACCCGGCACGCGCCAGATAATAAGCACTGGTGGTACCGATGACGCCGCTACCCAAGACCATAACGCGCATTTTCATATCCCTCATCGCGGCTTGCCGCTGACGTTCGTAGTTGTAGAGCATTGATGTGCGCAGTGTAAAAAAGATTAGGCAGTGCTTTTCACTATATAACTGCCTATATTTGGCGAGAATTCTCGGCAAAAACCCTTTTCACGGAGGCGCATCCCCTATGCGTACCAACACTCAGACCAAACGTGAGCTGGACAAGATCGACCGCAACATCCTGCGGATCCTGCAAGCGGACGGACGCATCTCCTTCACCGAGCTTGGGGAAAAGGTCGGGCTCTCGACCACTCCTTGTACCGAGCGGGTCCGGCGCCTGGAGCGCGAAGGGATCATCATGGGCTACAACGCCCGGCTCAATCCGCAGCACCTCAAGGGTAGTCTTCTGGTGTTCGTCGAGATCAGCCTCGACTACAAATCCGGCGACACTTTCGAAGAGTTCCGACGTGCGGTGCTGAAACTGCCCCATGTGCTGGAATGCCATTTGGTGTCGGGGGATTTCGACTACCTGGTGAAGGCGCGGATTTCCGAGATGGCTTCCTACCGCAAGCTGCTGGGCGACATCCTGCTCAAGCTGCCGCATGTGCGCGAATCCAAGAGCTATATCGTGATGGAAGAGGTGAAAGAGAGTTTGTGCCTGCCGATTCCGGATTGAGACTTTGTGGTGTCTGTTCAGACCCCATCGCTAGCAGGCTCGCTCCCACCGCTGATCTTCAGCGGGTACACAGTCTGTGCATGACGCAGATCCAGTGTGGGAGCTAGCCTGCTAGCGATTACGGGCGACTCGGTCTTCCCTCAGACAAGGACCTGCCGGGTCGACGCCATGTACTCATGAATCTGCTTCTCCACCCGCGGATGAATCAGCTCCACGGGCCCCCGCCCATTCGGGCACGGCAAGGTCTTGGTGGTCCCAAACAACCGGCAGATCAGCGGCCGCTCGTCATACACCGTGCAGCCATTGGGGCCCAGGTGCACGCAGTTGAGTTCATCCATCGCCGCATCCTGCTCGGCCCGGGTCTTGCGCGGCAGGCGGGACATTTCTTCCGGCGAGGTGGTCACCGGTCCACAGCAGTCATGGCAGCCGGGCACGCACTCGAACGAGGGGATCTGCTGGCGAAGCGTGCGGATTTTCTGGCTGTTGCAGCTCATCGAAGCGGTGACCCAAAGCGGAATAGACCGGGATTCTGACGCAAAAGCCGCGATCCAGACAGCACGAACCGACCAATGTTGCCCGCGCCGGAACGTCCGGCTTATGCTCCGTCAAATTTTATAGACACACGAATCAGGGACGCTCACATGAATGCCCGTGCCCAGCACACTGCCTCTTACTACGCCGCCAGCAGCCTGCCGCAGCCCGATCATCCGGTGCTGCAAGGCGATCTGGTGGCGGACGTGTGCGTGGTCGGCGGCGGGTTTTCCGGGCTGAACACGGCGCTTGAGCTGGCCGAACGCGGCCTCAGCGTGATCTTGCTGGAAGCGCACAAGATCGGCTGGGGTGCCAGCGGACGCAATGGCGGGCAATTGATTCGCGGCGTCGGTCATGGCCTCGATCAGTTCACCGACGTGATCGGTGCGCAAGGCGTGCGCCAGATGAAACTCATGGGCCTGGAAGCGGTGGAAATCGTCCGCCAGCGTGTCGAGCGTTTCCAGATTCCGTGCGACCTGACCTGGGGTTACTGCGACCTGGCGAACAAACCCCGCGACCTCGAGGGTTTCGCCGAAGATGCCGAAGAGCTGCGCAGCCTCGGCTACCGCTATGAAACCCGGCTGCTGCAAGCCAATGAAATGCACTCGGTGGTGGGTTCGGACCGCTACGTCGGCGGCTTGATCGACATGGGTTCGGGCCATCTTCACCCGCTTAACCTGGCACTGGGCGAAGCGGCCGCCGCGCAGCAGCTGGGCGCAAAGCTGTTCGAACACTCGGCGGTGACCCGCATCGATTACGGCCCCGAAGTAAAGGTCCATACCGCCCAAGGCTCGGTTCGCGCCAAGACGCTGGTGCTGGGCTGCAACGCCTACCTCAACCAACTCAACCCGCATCTCAGCGGTAAGGTGCTGCCCGCGGGCAGCTACATCATTGCCACCGAGCCGTTGAGTGAAGAGCTGGCGCACTCGCTCCTGCCGCAGAACATGGCGGTCTGCGATCAACGGGTGGCGCTGGATTACTACCGGCTTTCGGCGGATCGACGCCTGCTGTTTGGCGGTGCCTGCCATTATTCGGGCCGCGACCCGAAGGACATTGGCGCGTACATGCGGCCGAAGATGCTGGAAGTCTTCCCGCAACTGGGCGGGGTGAAGATCGACTATCAATGGGGCGGGATGATCGGCATCGGCGCCAACCGACTGCCGCAGATTGGCCAGCTCAAGGATCAGCCGAATGTGTATTACGCCCAGGCGTATTCCGGACATGGGGTGAATGCCACGCACCTGGCGGGCAAGTTGTTGGCCGAGGCGATCAGCGGGCAGCAAGGGGGCGGGTTTGATTTGTTCGCTCGCGTCCCGCATATCACCTTCCCCGGCGGGAAGCATTTACGCTCGCCGCTGTTGGCGCTGGGGATGTTGTGGCATCGGCTTAAAGAGTTGGTCTGAGGAAGTGGTAGCGCTCTTGCGGACGCCTTCGCGGGCAAGCCTCGCTCCTACAGGTTATGCGTCGGTCGGAAGATCGACACTAACCCTGTAGGAGCGAGGC
>NZ_JASCOM010000015.1:0-67033 GCF_029959925.1 Pseudomonas sp. PS02303 | reverse complement strand
CAGCATTTTAAGTAATGCGGCTCTGCGTTCAGGTGAATAGTACGGCACGACCAGTCTCTTTCCGCCCCCGATATGCTTTTTTAGGAAAAATCGGAGAGGCGACAACTATCCTGACACCGGGGGATACATCCAGATAATTGGAATCGACCTCAACGCCGACTTGTATGAAGGACGCAACCCCCGCGACCAAAAGGCCTGAGTGCAGCGCTTTATCAATGATGCCGCTCCCGTGATATAGCGAGCCTTTCGCCAGCGCCACCTTCTCGGTGAGCTTGCGTTTTATACGCTCAACACGCTCTTTGATCTTGAGGTCGATCTGCAGAGCAGTTACGACAATACGACCACTTCGAATGGCAACACGAACCTTCTCGCAGCCTTCAAAGAACTTCTTAAGCAAATCGGTGCGCACCTCCAACAGAGGCGTGACCACACCGTTTCGTTCACGTTTAGAAACAGTGAAGGAACCCGCTTCCATCGTCTCGCCGGAGACCGGTACCAACTCGAGACGCTTGGATGCTTCATTGCTTCGCAGCAGGTACTTAGCACCAACCTTTACGCCGGCATGAACCAGCTTCTGACCCTCAAGCCAGAGTCGCGCTACACCGCCCTTTGCCTCGCCAATCGTTGTGTTGATTACTGTAGTCATGGTGGAACTCCAAGTGATTGGAAGCACCACCCCCACTGGGGATGAATGCCCCCAGGTGGGTTTTAAGTTTGAGTGCTGGTGACCACCAGCTGGGTATCTTGGCTACTCACATGAGTGGCCAAAGAATGCTTGTGACTGAGTCTTGAGCAGAGTCACTCAAAAGCATTCTGAGGGTGGCCGACCCATAAGGGCCGGCTACCTCACAATCAAACGATAGCCTTGATTTCCTCCAAGAAGCTCTTGGGGTCCATCTCGACGTTCAGCCTCATGACCAGGTCGTCGACGTCGTCGTCACAGTAAGACTGAAGCTCATCGTTGTTTGTACACAAGGAGTGCATTTCATCCGACCGTTTGAAGGGGTCACACATGCCCATCTGCTGCCAGTACCGCAGGGCTGCAATGATGGTGTGCAAGTCTTCATCCTGTTGGATGAACACAAGCCCGTCGCTGGCCACCGGCGCCATGGCCGGTTCAGAAACAACGGTCTCTTGCTTGAGTATTTTCATTCGCCCGTTTGGATCTCTCACGATTTCAAGCGTGTGCTTTTCATCGTCACCAACCCATTCGGTGTGCGAGTTGTATTTAGATCCGTTCTCGGTATCGATGACATATTCGCCGACTTTAACCGTTCCAAACCGCAGGTTCATGATGTCATGCGTTTCTGCAAGGGTGAGATCGGCCGGGACCAAAACCACCTCCGTGTGACTTCCAATGAACATGCAATCAAGATTGATTTGAAGCTTGGATGTTGTAGTCATGTCGTACTCCAGGATGAGGTACGGGGCACGCCCCATCGGGACATGGCCCCGAGTGGGTTAAATCAATTTAGCAAGCTGCGAAAAAGTGTTCAGGTTCTGCACCGCGGGGGTGACATTCCGAACATTCTTTTTGACCTCGCCGTGTTCAAAGACAAGATCACCAAGGTATTCGTCTCTCAAGCTATGAACATCATCTGGGTGGATCACATTCAGAACAGAGACCGCTGTTGAAGCTGGGAGCCCGAAAAGCTGAACACCTACCGGGTTTCCATCCTCCATGACCACCAATACCTGAGGTCGCAGATTTTCAATTGGCGAGTAATTCGTGACTACGGCCCCGATGTGTTCATCGCTGACCGGGCTGAGAACACAAGTAGCGGTCCCAAGGTAGGACTGCAGTGTGGACTCAAGGTCACTCAGTTTAGCCAACTGCCCTTTTTTGTTGGCCAGCCAATACTGCTCATCGGCTGACACAAGGAACATACGATGCTGACCAATGGCAACATCGCCATCGACAACCTCACCTAACAACGAAACGTGAACGCTATCCAAGCTGACAAGCTCACGCTGACCCGCCTCAAACTTCTCCAGTGCAAGCCTGAAACCTTCAAACAAGTTGTTGGTGTTTGGTGAAACGGCAGTCAGCCAACGCTGATCGGAGTGAGCTTTATTCGTTACGAAAACGGTGTAGAACTCATTATCAACGCTTTGAAAAAATGCAAAAACTTTCATCATGGAGCTCCGGTTAAATGCGAAGCCATGACCCCAATGCGGGGTCATGAAGCCCCGCTATGGGTTGAGTTGTGCTGGCGTGACCAGCTTGTTTTCTCGAAGACCTCAAGGCCTTCGAAGAATGGAAAAATTCTTTTCTAAAGGCCTGGGCCTTCGTAAAAAAAACCAGTTATTAGGCGACAGTCACCATTTCCCGGGTTACGCCTTGAAGTCGAGGATTCCAGCAGCGCTCTACCGGCAGGCCGGCAAGCTTCACCAAATCATCGAACGCCTGCAGGGCGCACCAGCCAGTTGCAGCGTCGTACCTCCCGCCCACAAAGACAGGACAGAGGCTCGGAACATCAGTGCCGTAAACCTCAGGGCTGCCGATGATCTTGGCTAAGTCTCGCTCCCACTCATCAAACAACCATCGGTTAAAGGTGGCCACGAGCTCATCTGTCAGCATTTCTGATGGGTAGGTGCTAACCATCCCAACTTTTCCGTTGACCTGTTTTACCCACTCCTCACGAGAAAGCGTGCAAGGCTGTTCGTACGAATCAGTTGCTACTCGGCATGAGAGCCGTAATGTCTGGCCAACAATTCCGTTCTCGATCAACTTGGCTTCATAGGAATGCGTCCCACGGTAGCTGCTGACAAAGATGAAAATGTATTTCTGGGTGGTTTTGCAATTCATGGTCATCTCCAGATTGAGCGGGACCATGCTCCCGCAGGGAACACACCCCCGCAGGTTGAGTTTTTGAATGGTCAGCTGCTGATGTTCAACCGCGACGAGGTGTTCTCGACCACGAACGCAAAAGTCAGCTGGCTGAAAATCATCGAGTTCGCACCATGGGTAACGAGCTTTTGACTCCTAGCGAACGAGTACCGCCGGAGTTGAGAGAAATGCTGGGATACCAGCTTCATTTTTACCTAGGTGCACAAGCAACTGGGTAACTGAACTGGATTTTGCCTGGGCAAAGCACAGCATGCAACCGGGGCGTCTTAGCGCCCCGGCTCCATGATTTCTCTTATTGTTCCAACTCGCTCCTTCACGGGAAAGATCGAACCTCACGCGGCCATGAATTGGCCGGCAAGCAGAACCTTAAATGTATCGATCGACATCAGTTGGCCGCGGTATTCCCCACTGCCAAAACGGACTGCGACGCCGAACTCTTTAATCAGCCTTTCGTAGTGCTCGACCTGGACTGGAACAATTTTCCCATCCAAGCATTGCTGCACGACATCGGCCTGGCTCGTGGACGGCAACTCAATTCGCTGGTCGTCACGTTCATACTCAAGATCCCGAAGGACCAGCGTTTCGCGATCGGGCGCACAGGCAATGATCTCCTGGCACGCGATGGAGAGACCTGCGTCCCCTACGCTCTTTCCATACCACTCGGTCAAATATTGCTTCGAGTGGTATACAACGGTACGGCCTTGATCCCCGTAGTGGGCAATCTGCCGGCAACCGTTTCCAGCCTGGCCATTGAAAAGCCAATGAGCGTTTCGGCCCGCCTGGTCCAGGATCCCCAGAATTCTGAAGCCGTCGGTGACCTGGATGAAGGGCACTATGACTTTCTTGCCCATTCGGCCGCGGCCAACAACAGAAAAACTCCAGTAATCCGCTCCTACGTGAGAAACCAATCGCAGCTTCAACCGAGACCCTGCATTGATGAGCAGGCGTTGAACAACGATCAGTGCTTGGTTTGCATTCATGGCGTATCTCCAGGTTGGAGCCGGACCATGCCCCACCGCGGGGACATTGGCCCGGCGGTGGGTTTTAGTGAAAAACAGTTGGGTCGATTGCAATGTGCTCGGGAATCCCGGCCAGAGACCGAATTTCCTCGAAAGCATGCATCCGAACCCAGCCTTCTGACTTATCGTAGGACGCGCCGACGTACACAGGGAAATGCTTGGGCGTGTAGTCAGCGAACTTCTCGGGTTGCCTCAGCATGATTAGCACCTGCTGCTGCCACTCCTCGAAGCGCAATCGATTGAACGTGGCCACGAACTCAGCCGTGAGTTTTGATGGATCACTGTGGGTCACATAGCCGGATTGACCGTTTTCCCACCGCTCAAACTCGACCTCACTCATGTTGCAGAAAACCGGATAGCGCTCTCTGGCAACGCGGACTGAGACGCGAAACTCACTGCCCAAGAATGAGCAGTCGTATTCGTGCTTACCTTGATAAGACAGGCGCCACGAAACACGTGCCCGGGAAGGTTGCGTACCGTGGTGGTCAATTAAAGTCATGGGTCATCTCCGTGAGTACGGACCCATCCCCAAACGGGGGTGGTGCCCGCAGGGGTTAGAAAGGCCGAGGCCAGTGCTGCAAGTGCAGCTGTTTTCCTCTCCAGCACATGCTGGATAGGGAAATCACATTCGACAGGTATCCCTCTTGGATGTGATCTGATAAAGCCCATCCCTGGCTTGACCAAGGATGGTTGGTACCGAAATGTTGAAGCTAGAGCTACTTGGCCCGGTAAAGGGCTATAGCCTCCAGCGCAACTGGATCTTCAGGAAGTAGAGCCACCCAAACCAGACGGTTATAGCGGTTGTACTCAGCGCGGTCGACGAGCAGTACATTGCCCGAATGAGGGCTCTCAAAGACCGATAGCTGCCCCGCGAACTTGATCGTGTGAGGCGAGTTGGTTCCAGATTTCATAGGTCCTCCTATGCCACGAGGTGCACCACATGCGTGATGCTCCTCAAGGTTGTTAGATTGATTTGGACCTGAAATCAGGCCGCAGACTGCACCACGAGGGTCGTTTTCACCCAACCCTGACCAAGCTCGTAACGAGCCGCAACCACGTCAGGATACGGTTGTATGCAAGGATCACCCTCGCTGATCGTGCCGTAGCGCTCTGGTTGGCTGCGTAGGCGCTCTACGCGTTCGGCGTGCACTTCCTTTCGCCATTGATTGAACGCAGTCACCAATGGTTCAGGAGGAGCTGAGCGATCCATCATGGTCACGGTGTTGAGACGACCAACAACATCCCGCTCAAACTCAACATCGGACATCCCGCTGAAGAACTCTCGCCGGCCCTTGAATGAATCGTCGCCAATTTCAATCTGGAAATACTGACCGTCAACCCAGACGTCGTGCACCCATACGCCGTTGAATCGAAGACGTTGGGCAAACTTAATCTGAGAGATATCGGTGATTTTCAATTTCATTTTCTGACTCCTGGAATTAACAGGGCCAGCCCCATGGGGGGACTGAACCCCGCGAGGGTTTGTTAAAACGTCGGTGGAACTGTGTGTAACGATGCGAACATGACCTTAGCGGTCAGCACACACCGTACGGACCATGCGATCCACGAGCCCACTCTGCTCCGCTGGGTGTAGGGATCGGAATCGCAGATCCCAGTGCTCGGCGACGTATTTCACTACATCGCTGATTTCCCCGATCAGAACCGCATTCCCCGGCAAACTGACCGTCAGACTGAACTCTGGGAGTTTGTCGGGACCCAGCGTCAGTGTTTCCACGACCAGGTTCATTGGAACCATGCCCAGCTCACGAATCAAACGCTCCGCGCCATCTCGGGTAGCTTCCGGCGGAATACCGAAGTTGCCACCACCCGGGTAGGCAACACACATGTGGTGTACAGCTGCACCGGAAAGCATGCTCCGATCCACCAATGCACGCTTACCGCTTGCGGCAGTAGCCCCGCCATAGACAGACCCTGTCACGATATCAATCGACTCAAGCTCGATCCTCACGTTGGCAGTGCTGCCGGATAGGGGCCAATCACCCTCATCCGGAATCACGTCGTAGACGACCAAGGCCGATTCAAGCTCATCCATGACAGAGCCCATGTTCTTGCCAGCTCGGTGCAAAAGCACCGCTTGCGCAGCATGGTCAACAACATCTGAAACGCCCGCAGCCGCCAGATTCACCACACGACTTGCATAGAGCTCACCATGGCGATCGAAGATCGAAAGGGAAACTTCAATCGACGGCTGATTGAGCTCGCAGATTTCATTTCGAAACGAATTCACCGCCTTTGAAAGCGCTGCCACCCTCACTGCGTCAACTACCGTCAGCTCATCACAGCAACCTGTATTGTCAGCTGAAGTGACGAGACCGTCGGCAATAGTGACGAACTCATCGAGGACCTCAGGCAAGTTTTTCAGTTCATTGGGGATCAGAATCCCCAGGGCAGCAGCCTGCGTAAAAACCGACTGCAGCATTTTAAAGTTGGGCATGGATATCTCCGTTAGGAGGTGAAGCCATACCCCGGAGTGGGGTATGAAACCCCACAGGGTGTTGAGTGCTGAATATTCAGCTTCATTGCGCCAGATCATTCCGGCACAAAGAATCTTCAAACCAGAGGGCACGTTCCCTCTGGTTTGAAGACTCAGCCAGGGCCGCCATAACGGCGACCCTGATCGAGCTTTCTTACTACTTCACTTCTTCAGGCCCTCGAGCAATAACGCGTGCCACCCAAGTGTTACGTTTCACGATCCGTGTAGCGACCTTGTACGTTTCATCAGGTTGTTTGACACGCACTTCGACTTCGACGGGTTGCTTGCCGATGCATTTCAGCTGGATATGATCACCCTTCCGAATGCTCTGCAGGTTCACCACACGCTCCAGGTCAATGCCCCAGACGTACTCATTTCTACCAAGACGAACCACGTACGACATGGACTCGTTCTTGTCGAACTTGTAGTGGTAGTGACCGTATTGGGAAACGACCCCTTCCTTAGCGCCTGACCAATCAACCTGGTTGTCGTCGGCCAGTACATCCGCCGGCAAAACGTGGTCAGTAATAGCGCCCATAGGCGTATCACTGTAGTCACCAGGCGGAACCTCCTCAAAAGGTGGTTCCGAATGACCAGGCTCTAACAGGTGCTCAGGAATGCCCCCAGAGTGTTCTCCGTAGCCCGCGTAATCATCGATGGAGGCCAACGGCGCATCATCAACCACGTGATGGCTTGCATGCGTCACATACGCTCCAGGTGCGTGCACCAGAACGCGTGGCGCCGGCGGCATCTCGTAGTTGCAAAGTTGCTCAACCGGCGATGCTGGAAAAGATCGTATGGACTCCTCTCCTACCGCCTTGAACTGTTTCAGCCGTTCGAGAAACTCGCCCCGGCGTCCCTGCTCAAATTGCTGCAGGGTTGCCGCCAATTGTCGGTACTCATCTCGTGAACGGAGATGCCCAGACGCTCGGTAAGGGAACAGTTCCACCGATGGAAACTCAAGTTTAGATTGTGTGTTATAGCGCATGGTGCCTCCAGTTTTTCAGGGGAAGCACCACCCGTTGGGGAGGTACCGCCCCAGCGGTTTTAGTTTTTGTTGGTCATCAGATACCGCTAGCCAAATGGCATAGATATCTACTGCCTAATGCCCTCCCCCATTTCTGGAGGAAGGTTCGTTATGCGGCGATTTGCAGTTGATCAATCACCCCTTCTCGGCGGCAAAGATCAACCAGACTTTCACGGAACTTGTCGCAGTCGACACCAGCAGCGCTGATGCAGACCTTGAACGAGAATGGTGAAAGCACATCGCTCATGATCCATGCCCAACGGTCTTTCCGAGTACCGAGTGCTGCGCGCTTGTCCAAAAAGATACTGCACGCCTCAAACAGCAGTTTTTCCCTGAGCACATCGATATCGTCATCCGTCCATTCAACAGGGCCCAACTCCTCCTCTGGCAGCGCCAGAAGGTCGAAGATAGAGAACTGCTGAACGTCTACCGCACTTGTCCCTTGGTGGCGACGTGCGCGACGAACTTTCTTCACGAGGCTGTCGGGGAGTTCGGACTGAGACTGCTCTCCGAACAACATGGCTAATTGCATTGGTATACCTCCGGTTAGGAGGAGGTACGCCACCCCTAAGGGGGTGAGTACCCCCTTTGGGTTGAATCCGCTTAAGCGGCTTGTGTCAGAACCTGTTGAACCAGGCCATTTAAAGCAGCGCGCAATTCGCCGAGATCACTCAGAAATTGCCACTTGTTTTTACCAAAGACGTCCTGGAGCTTCACTGTGTTGGCAGTCCCAAAAGCGACCGCGAACACATCGATTCCTGAATCCCTGCAACGACCGACCATGGCTTTAGCCTGGTCAGCGTTGTCGGGGTCGCCATCGGTAATAACGAACATTACTTTCCGCTCGCCTTTGGCCCTCAGTAGATCTCCAGCAGCTGGCCATATGGCATTTGCCAAAGGTGTACTGCCGGTTGCTTTCAGGCCAAACCGTCCTTCTTGAATTGCACCAACAAGACGCTGATCGTGCCGTTTCAAGATGCCAACCGCTGTTCCATGCCCACCATTGCGTGGAAAAACCATCGCACCGGTCGTCACGCCAGCAATCCCCTCCAATGCGGTTAGGATTGCAACGGTGGCTTCCTCGGCAATCTGAAGCGGAGCTTTTGTTTTGCCCTTGTCGCGAGAATCCATCGACGCAGATCCATCGAGCAGAATTTCGATTGCCGCATTCGTGCGCTGCACGGGTTCTTGTTGCCGGAATATCCGGTTTTCCCCAACCCGAACCCGCGCTAAGCGCGAGGAATCGATCTTGCTGCCCGTGCGACGCAGACTTACACGCGCGTCGCGAGACCCCTGAATCAGTCCATTTAGGACCTGTCGCAGCCCCATCGAGGCAAGCTGACCATTCTGAACGACGATTCCCCCCTGCAAGCTTGAGCCCACCGCATCTTTCACTACCGAGGCAGGAGTAGGACTTGAGTGGTCTACTGCTTGGGCTATCAGTTTTGCAGCTTCCCCGCCGATATCGGACTTAGCATCATCGAGGTCAGCCTCTGTTGCAGAAAGTATCTTCTGCTTTAGTTTTTCAACTGGTCCTTGACCGGTAGCAGCGCCGGCAGTTGGAGCGGCATCCGGCCCAGCGGCATCGCTGCCAGGATCACCAGCACCTGCGGATGAACCATCAGCTTTCGCATCCGGATCATCTGAACCGCCAGATTGATCGTTGGCCGATCCATTATCTCTCCCATCACCAGGTTGGCGTTGAGGTTGTCCGCTTTGATCCGGTGGGTTCGACCCCTGACCAGAATTCGGCGACGGTTGGTTCTGCTGCTGACTCTGGTCGTCTTCCGGCTCGTCCTCATCAAGAACATCCAAGATGCGGTGAGTCAGTTGATAAACAGCTTCAGTATCCGGAAGATCAGTGACCTGGTTGAGCAATCCAAAAATCTTGGTACTACGGCCAGGACCGAAAACCTCCCTCATCTTGAAGATAAGGTTATCCGCTTCACGCTGGAGCGGTTGGTTGAGCAATTTTGCGCGCCCAACGAGCAAGCAACCGTCGTGAAGCAGTACCGCCTCAGTCATTCCTGACAGATCACTTTCGCCCCCAAGCACCTCTTGAGCCGTCACGGCTAAGGGGTGAATGGTGGAGTAATGGTCAGTCATCATGCGTTTCTCGATTCGAATATCCTCGAGAAGGTTTAAAAATTTCCCAATGAACGGTGGTTCGAGTCCTGCTTTGTCGTACACCGTCGAATCCGTGTATTTGATGTGTGCCGACTCATGCGCCGTGTAGCCCAGGGCCACATTCAGCATGGTAGGCGACGCCTCAATCATTGGGAGGTAGATGACGTTGTTCCTGGTACAAGCTTGGCTTCCGCCCCAGACAACGGTCACTCCCAGATCATCGCAGTAGTAGCGAGCGATAATCGGGAGTGCTGTTTGAAGAGAATTATTCATGGTGTTGCCTCCAGGTAGTGGAGACACACCGACCCCAAAGGGGGCAGGTGTGCCCCCGAGGGGTTGGAATTACATGCAGAACTCGATAGCGCCACTTTGCAACTCGACCACAGGCGCCACAATGTGGGCCGCAGGTAAAGCGCTTGTTTCGACAACGGGTACCGATTGAAAAGCGCTGGCTTGGATTTGCTCAGCCAGTGCCGACAACTCGCCAATGCTCATATCACCCTCAAGGGTGGTACCAGTCATCAACTCATCGAGCGTGACGCTAGGTGCAGTGTGGCCACCATCAACCGCAACATCGTTTGCCAGTAGGCTTTCACCCGCCAAGTCAAACGCTGTCTCCACATCGTCAATCAGGTGTGGTTCCGTCGATTCGACTACGACCGGGGCGGCAATAGAGGTATCAATAACGAGCGGAGCCTGCACTTGAAGGGTCGACTGGACATCGGTGGAGGTTTTCGAGAATACCTCAGCCATCTTGAGAATTTTGGTCTCGTCAGAAAGGTTCATGATCAGGCCTAACAGATCCTGAAATTGCGAACCCTCGTAGGGACCAGTTTTCGGCAGCTTACCGATCACGGCCATCATGTAATCAGCTACGTCCTGCACCTTCGGATTCAAGAAAGCCAGCGAGCTGAGTTTCTTGTGCATCTTGAGCATGGCACTGACAGCCTTACGGCTGACGGAGCCCTTTCCAACGAAGCTGTTGTCCAGAAGATCCTCAGCTGCATCGGCAATTTCCCGAAACAGCTGACCCGACAACCCCTGAACCTCTTGCTCCAAGCCCTTGGAGAGCGAGGCATCCGATGCATCAGGAACCACGCGGCAAAGAGTGAAGCGAAAGCCCAGACGTTGTTGAACGACAGCCTTAGGAGTGATGGCGTTCTCAATAGCTTTACGCCATTGAGGTTTACCGTTCCATTTGTTCATCCAGTCAATACAGATTTGATCGTACTTACCGATGAAAATCTGAATCTGCTGGGAGAACAATCGCTGGATATCCTGCAGTTCAGCTGCAACCGCCGGCGCAACATCGTTTGGAAGACCGTAGCCTCCCATGAAGCGAACACCGTTAGTTTCAAGCAGGCGAATTGCCCGCCGCTTCAGCCGATCGAATTCCTTGATCTCATCAGGATCGGTGATTCGCTTGCTACCCAATGAGGCCAGTTCCGATGGGGGCAGATTGAGATCTACACCCAGGTCCTCAGCGCGCAATTTCTTGCGGCCGGACCAGATACTGACGTTCAAATCCACCAGCAAAAGCTTGCTGAGAATTTGAGTTTCTTGAACGAGATTAGAATTTTGCATGACGCACCTCCGGGAAGTGGAGGCGGTCTGCCCCATATGGGGAAGGTCGCCCCCAATGGGTTTAAGTAAGAATGCTGCGGATTTGAGTGAGTAGCTGTCACTAACGCAGGTTGCTCGCATGAGCAACGCTGAGAACCTGATTTGCTATAGCCGGACTATAGCAAAGCAGGCTCGAAGGCGGGAGCCAGAGGCCCCCGCTTTCTTACCAATCAAACATTGGTAAATCATCAATCTGCTCAGCATCAGCGTCGAAAGCCAGATAGAGGATTCCCTGAGAAGGTGCAAGGCACCATTCAAGCAAAGACTTGAACTCGGATGATGCACCTCGAGCAACAATAGCGTTGACCGTGAGCTCACCGATCGCAATCAAAAACCCATGACGGGTATCGAAGACGACTGGGAGGAATTCAGCGGACTCACTGAAGCGCCCTCGATGTTCAGCCGCGATTGCTTCAAGAAGCTGTACATCCTCCTTGCGCAAGTGGCTGGTGCACAACTCAACGGCCTTACAGATCGCTGGTGTCAAATTCATGGTTCACACTCCGAATTACTCTCGGAGCTCTCCCCTTACGGGACGAGCCCCGCAAGGGTTAAAGACAGAACACAGACTCGCCTTCGAAAGCATTGGCGAAGGAAGAAAGGTCCAAGGGTTTTGGCAGTACACCCAGGGCAATCAAAATTTGAATGCCTTGATTGTATTGATCAACGTTTAACAACCGCGTCAGAAATGCATCGCATTCCTTAGCGTTAGTCAAAGCAATGGATTCACCGCCGCCGGTGGCCAAACTGAGTAGCTGAACACCAGTGTTTACCGGTCCCAGATTGACAGCGACTGCCGACAGCAAAAGTATCTTTTCGAGGTCTTCATAAGGTTTCAGCTCGCCAGAAGCGAGAGAGCCTTCAAGCAACTCACCGAGAGATTTCAGCGACGAGGACAGCCCCAGGCTGGCAGCTACAGAATCAAGATCCTGTAGTGCCAGCCGGATAGGCTCCCGTTGTGCTGACTCAACTGCACACGAGAAAAAAATGCTCATGTTTTACACCGTCTGCAGAACAGGGTCTGCGCCCCAAGCGGCACCGAATCCGTCCTTGGCGATGGTGTGAACAACCACACGCATCGCTTTATCAGCACGGTTGGTAAGCGCCTCACGAAGAGCCTGACCCATTGTTGACGGGAAGATTGCTTTGGCTGATGGGTTACCACTGTAGGTTGAACCGATACGAGCCCAACGCAGCAGCGAGCGCGTCGAGAAGGTGATCGTCAGACCAGGCTGGCCTGGCTTCAACTCCATCTCAGGATTTCCAACGAATTGCTTACGCACATCGTTGGCGATATCGATCATCTTCTCGAGAATCGCGACATCCACTTTTGGCATTGTCGACGAGAGGATCTGAAGCTCCTCCGCTTTGCTCATGTATGGTACTTCGATCATCCGGCAACGGTCCCAGGTCGCAAGGTTCTGCGCCATGGTGCCGCCGTGGAGACCAGTGTCATCGCCCTGACCACGAGTGTTGCTCGTGATGACCATACGGAAGTTTGGATGCGGGTAAATGATCTCACCACCGTTTTCTGCAAGAACCAACGCGCCACCTTCCAGCACCGCATTAAGACCTGCAAACACCGATGGATCGAGTACATCCGCCTCGTCCAAAACAAAAATTGCCCCCTCCTTCATTGCTAGGGCCAACGGACCGTAGCGGAAAGAGGTTCGTTGATCACCCGTTGCTTGTTCACAGTCGAGTGAGGTCGAACCAACCAGCTCAGGCATTTCCATCCTTGAGTGAGCGTTTACTTTGCGGAAAGGCCAACGAAGACGCGCCGCAATTTGCTCGAGGATAGACGTTTTACCGGCGCCAGTCGGACCCACAAGGGACAGAAAGTCGCCACCATGCGAGTAGAGAAAGTTCATTACTGGCAACCGCAGGATGGTGCGGAAGAAGTAGTGAGGGTTGATCGATGGAACGAGCTCCATCAGTTCATGATCAGCTGGGAAGCCAGGGGCCATAACTTGCCCTTGATTGCCGACAACGCCGAACGAGCTCATTGGGATGATGTCTTGAAATTTCATGGTGTAACTCCAGAAAAGAGAGACACCACTCCCCTGCTGGGGAATGGATGCCCCAGGGGGTTTAAGATTTGCTGTTAGAACGAACAGCTGCGTTATCGCTCCCATGCCACATGGCGAAGGAACAAATTCAGAAAACTCTGGTAAGGACGTGCTTACCGCAGATTTCTTGAAAGAGAAAATGAGGGCCAAATGGCCCTCAATCCCTAATAGCAAAATGCCTGAACACCACCCTCCAGGTCAACAGTTTCGGCCTCGAAAAGATGCGCCAGCGCCGCGTCAGAAAGCGGGGTATCAGGATCTATCGTCAATCGGGATCGCTCCGTCACCGGCGCGCGATACGACTGCAATTTATCCTCGGGATAGTCCGGGTGAAGGCTGGCAAACAACTCCTTCCACCGCACATTGCCGGCCTGTTGGTAACGGCATATCCGAACACCCTCGGCTTCAGCCAGCATATGGTGCCCCATAAGGGAAACCAATCCTTTCTGAACCCCTTCCTTCTGCGACTTCATCAGCTTCAGCTCTGCCTCGAGTTCACTGATACGACGATCAATGGTCCTGGCCTCGGCCGCATGCTTTACCCACTCCGCCAGCTTCTCACCCTCAGGGATGAAGTAGTCGCGAAGAGGGTCTTTTTCCGGCTCTGTATCGGTGACGACCAGCGCCCAGAATTCAAGCGCCGCTTTGGTTATCAACTTTACTGCCAGATCGCTTCGAAGAATCTCGAAGACAATCGGGACATGCCGGGTGTGGTAGAAAAGAAGAAAGCCCTTCTCTGCCCCTGACACAGCCATCTGGTGCTGAACTTGCCACCAGTAGAGTTTGTAGTGCGAGGACAGCTCTCCCAGATTTTTCACCTCATCGAAGTTTGTGTCCGAAAGGACCTTCACTTCGACTGGGCGATTCTCCGGATCCACGCCGTCAAAACTCGCCCTGAGTACAGGGTGTGTTATCGACTGACCGCAGAGCGGAAGCAAGACCGTGTCAAAACGATCCTGGTACCAAGCGATCGCATGAGGCTCCAGCATGATTGCCAAGCGAACTTGGGGGATCATCGAAATGTCGATGGAGGCAACCCGCCCCGTCATTTCAGCCCACAACCGCCACCGTGTTTTCTCAGGATGATGCCCCAAGATCACAGCGGTAGAAGTTGCAGAGATCCCTTCATTTCGCCAGGTGTGCCACTGGGGGCTCCTTTGGCGCAAATTAATAACGTTCATTGTGCCTCCATGGGTGGAGGAACCCAGCCCCCAAGGGGGCAAGGCCCCCTTTAGGGTTGAGTACTGACATCACGCAGGCACCTTCTGCTTAGCGAGGTATTCAGATTGTCCCTTACGGAACTTCTTATTTGCTCGCTCGAGCAGATCGCCTTTCAGCTGGGCGGTAGCCCAGTCGAAAGCGCTCTGCCAGGCACCGGTACGCATCGAGCGGTCATGCACTTGATCAATACGACGGATAAGCGTCTCGTTAACATCACGTGGCGACGATCCGGCGCCAGCCTCCCCCTCAGTACGAATCGGACCTTGGGAACGAGGCTGATCCATCTGGGCGTAGTGCGAATTACCAACTGGTGAGGCATCTGCCTGAGGCTGCACAACAGGGTTGGGATCAACGTCGTAAACAACTCCCTCGTGCAGGTTAACGACATTGGTCTGAGTTACCGACGAAGGACCGTGCATCTCCCGCGACGCAGTTTCGAGCGTGACTGCACCACCTACGAAGCCCTCACCCCCTTCCTCGTTGAGGTAGGAGATGACGTTATCGAGGGCGGGACTGGTCATTGGCCAATACTTCCGGGCAATTTTGATACCCGTCTTGATAGCCATTGAGTCGAAATGGGTATCCCAAGGCCCCTTCTTCTTCGAAAGGTCCGTGTTCGCCCATGCAGAAGACAACTGCCGGGCGGCATAGACGTCTTCTGCACTAACTGGGTGAACGAGAAGCTTACCGATGGACAGATACGCTTTGACGTATACGCCGCGGAACTCCCCCCGATCATGCTTCGCCAGGAATGGATCGTAGACGTGGATTGGCTCGTCATTGGCACCGTTGTAGCTAAAGGTGTCACGACTGTAAACCGAGCAGGCCACCACGAGATCGACAGCACGGCTATCCGTTGCGATCTTCATCAATCCCCGGTAGGAGATATCGGCGATCACCTTCCCCTCGCGGGGTACCAGAAATGCCAACCCCATTGCCGGATTCAGCGTAAGCCCCGACGAAGCAATTTGCTGCATCGCCAAGGCAAAGCTTGCCTTGTTGTTCATTGCTGCCGATGCCAGGTAGGAATTACCGAGCATTGCTTGGTAGGCGTAAAGCGCTTCCTGGGCAAAGTTCATACGACTATTCATCGCACTCACAATGTTCGTGAAGTCCTGCTCCGTGCTTTTAACCAGATCATTGATCTGTTCAGGCTTCACGGAGGGTCGCTGTTGAGAAATTTGTTTGCCAGCCATGTGTAACCTCCAGGTTAAGAGGCGGAGGCAAACCCCAAACGGGATTTGCGCCCCGCGCGGGATGAATTGCTTGAGTTGGATCAGCAGTGTTTCGCTAGAGGCAAGGCCTCAAGCGAAATCATCAAAGTCCGATAATGGTCCAGGCTTCGACGGTTGTTGCGTTTTAAGGCATAGACCTCGCAGCCTACTAGCGAGAGGCAGAATTACTGCCACCGGGAGCCTGCGAGCTGTCTTGGTTTTGAGGGCGACCACCGAGCAACTGCATGGTGCCCTGATTGTCAACGACGATCTCAGTTGAATACCGCTTGATACCGTCCTTTTCCCACTCGCGAGTCTGCAGCTTGCCCTCGATGTACACCTGCGAACCCTTACGAAGGTATTCGCCGGCAATTTCAGCAATCTTGCCGAACATCGAGACACGGTGCCATTCAGTACGTTCTACCTTCTGACCCGACTGCTTATCTGTCCACTGCTCGCTGGTAGCGAGACTCAGATTGGTGACCGCGTTGCCGTTAGGCAAATAGCGGACCTCGGGATCTTGGCCACATGTGCCAACGAGGATTACTTTGTTTACGCCACGCGCCATGTTGTCACTCCGCATAGAACCGGGGCGCACGCCCCTGCGGGGTATGAGTGGCCCTTAGGGGATTGTTGTTAATGCTGGGAAAAGCAGTCCAGCTTCTGCATCCGAAGGTCAACAATGACCAACAGGAATTCAGGTAGCAGGTACAGAAGAATCTTTTCAATGGGCTTGAGGCAAGGCCACAGAAAAGAAGCTTCAAGGGGGAGCGAGCTCCCCCCCGCTATCGAAGGGATTTACATCGTGATCCCGATTTCCGCGGTCTCGGGAAGAATGTGGTTATACACGGCCCACCGCTTGACATAGCGAATGTCCATAACCTCAGGAGTCACCGTACTCGCGATGTTGTCCGGTACACGTACCGTTTCACCGCCGAGGAGTAACTCTTGTAGTTCCATAAGATAGAACGCTTGAACTGGATATTGCATGGAGGGCTCCTCGCCAGGTGGTCCACCAAAGCACTCAAAGCGAGAACTTTGGAGGACCACCTGGGAAGGGTGGCCCTTGCAGCACTACTCACTCAGGGAGTGAGTAGTCCATCAGCTCAGAAGCTGAGCTGAATATTGCGACGCTGGAAGGTCGGCACGTCATAGGTCGAATAATCGATCAATTTCGGTAGCTGGTTAGTGCGAGTGGCGCCACGCAGAGCGAGGCAATCCTTGGCACTAAGACCGAGCGAAGCATTTGCTGCTTTCGCATGAGCGGCCTGGGTAGGCGACACATGCAGATCATCAACCTTCTCGTTACCAAGCTTGGGATCCTGGCGAGGAACAACCTTCTTGGAACGAGTGAGGTAGAGGTACCCAACAACCACAACGAGAATGAGCAACACGATAGGAAGGTTGTTCATTTGCTCACCTCCTGGTCAGCCATTACATGGCCGGCGTAAGAGTTGTAAGCATGTGCGGTGTCAGCAGACAGAACCATCACTAACCGCGCGAGAGCGGACAGGACAGTAGAGAGGATTGCAGATTTCATGGAGGCCTCCAGCAAAAAATGAGGAGCCTCCACCCCAAAGGGACAGAAAGCCCCTCTGGGTAAAATCACGACCGCGAATCGTGATCGATTGAGTGCTGGGTATGGTGCCCAGCTTCACACAACGCCAACAGGTAAGACCTGTCGGGACAACACTCAAGCAACATGCTTGGGTGAAGATTAGATTTGAGCATAACTGCCCTTATGGATGGTGTAAAGCGGCTAGCGTAGCTTCTGACCCTAACATCGGGTCAGATTCAACCTACCAAAAAGCATCATAAGAATATCGTTAAGGCTCCCCAACCCATAGGAGCCATGCAATGGCCAACGGACACGATTTCAAGCCGCAAGGCAGGTACTCCAGCGCAACCCTTGAGTCCACTTACACACTCCATACCGAGCAAGCTCAACGCGTACATCGTCGTTGCTTTGAAGGTGCGGCACGCGCCCTCTTCACCGTTGACGTGGTGGCACGCGCAATGGCGCAGTCGAACAAAGCGTTCGACTACAACGGGGTGATCACGGCCGTGGAAACGATGTTGATCAACCTGGAAACCGAGATCAACAAAGAACGCGATCGTTACTCTCACATGATCAAGGTGGCCGGCCAAGAGGGCATTACCGCCCGCTATGACAACGCCCAGTCCTATACTTTCACCGTCTCCACGCCGGCGATCATGCGGTTTGCGCAAATTATTCAAGCCTTCGACCAAATGCTGATTCAGGCACAGACCGCATGGCTGCTCTGCCTGCTACCGTCGGACAAGAACAGCCTGGTGGCAAACGAGCGCATGCGCCAGGTTATGAAAGTGATCCGCAAGCTGCAGAACATGGCCAGCGAAGCGCGGAACAAGGGCAAGAAAGAGCCCTATGCAGATTCAATCGCGCAATCCTTGGGCGAAGCGGCTGAAGAAACCGAAGTCGACAAGAGCACGCAAGAAGCCATCGAGGAAGAAGAACAAGCTGCTTAATGCCGTCGACATGAACAAAGGGCGCCATCTGGCGCCCTTTTTTATTAGTGCGCCAGGCATGGCGCGTTGCGCGAAGCGCAACCAGCTTGGCTGTGGTGGCCACGCTGATGACTTGGAGGTGAAAGTCCTCTACACACCCGGCAAGGGGAAGTGTTAGCCAGAGGCAAGGGTGTCGCGGGCGACTGCGAATCTGAAGGAAGCCCGAGGCAAAATGCTGGCCTGACGAACAGGAAGCGGATAGAGGCGGCGCAGCGGGGTAAGAAGGCCAATATCTTCAAAGCCCAATACTTGCACGGAACGCTGTGACGTAGATCCGACAGGCATAAGCAGGAAGGTCGCGCGAATTACCCTGGGAGATCTGTAGGTTTGCCACTGTGCTACCGAGCGTCGAGAGGCGACGGGATGAACCTGCAGAAGTCAGCCGAGGCCGTAGTAAGTGGCGAATAACCCCGCCACCAAGGGCCGAACAGGTTATGCCGCCAGTAGGCATCAGAGTCTCGTCGAATGCTGAAACGCAGAATATTCTCCAAGAGGAAACTGTTACCCCAGGTCCCGGACGGTATCCGAGGATGACGGCTGACAGGGCGCAAGCATCGACGGCGTCTGTGACGTGGACGAACGCGGAGCCGGACACGCTGATGGCGCGGGTGCTTGCACCCGCCAACCTTAAGCGTGCGTATCAACGCGTAGTCAGCAACAAGGGCGCACCGGGTGCCGATGGCATGACGGTCGACCAATTGGCAGGCTACGTGAAACAGTATTGGCCGATCCTCAAGACTCGGTTGCTGGCCGGCGAGTATCACCCGCAAGGTGTACGCGCCGTCGACATCCCCAAACCCAAAGGCGGCACAAGACAGCTGGGTATCCCCAGTGTCGTGGATCGCCTGATCCAGCAGGCGCTGCTGCAACAGCTCACGCCAATCTTCGACCCTCTGTTTTCGGACCACAGCTACGGCTTTCGTCCGGGCAGAAGCGCTCATCAAGCTATCGAAACCGCCCGCGCCCATGTGGCGGCGGGACACCGCTGGTGCGTGGAACTCGATCTGGAGAAGTTCTTTGATCGGGTCAACCACGATGTATTGATGGCCTACATCGAGCGTCAAATCGAAGATAAACGTGTGCTTATGCTGATCCGTCGTTATCTCGAAGCGGGAATGATGTCGGGCGGGATCACCAGCCGACGGCAGGAAGGCACGCCGCAAGGCGGCCCGCTCTCACCGTTGTTGTCGAACATCCTGCTCAATGAACTCGACCGCGAGCTGGAACGGCGGGGCCATCGCTTTGTACGCTATGCCGACGACGCCAATATTTATGTGCGCAGTCGTCGTGCTGGCGAGCGAGTGCTGGTCACATATGAATCACGCGCTGCCGAAGAAGCTGTGGGACAGCCTGGGGCTGGTCTCAATACTGGATACGATAAAACGGCTTAACCGCATAACCTGAACCGCCGTATACGGATCCGTACGTACGGTGGTGTGAGAGGACGGCGGATGTAAATCCGCCTCCTACTCGATCGTATTAATTGAGATTTTTCCGGACCTTATCCTCGGCTTCCTTCCGGGTACCGGAGAAATCCTTATCCTCCAACCGAGACTGATTGCGTATCAGAGTGTTCTCCCGGTCACCGCCGATGCTGAGTGCTGTACCTTTACCTGTCAGCTTATCCAACGTCGACTTGTCGATGGTGGGGTAGTTGTTGGTTACTTGGAGCAAACCAATCCACTCGGAAATATCTATCTTGCTCCAGTCCAGGCGACTGAGGTCCTCAACAGCCAAACCTTCACATGACGGGTTTTCTGACTCCCCCCAACTCATGCCGAGTTGCGGTCGAGCCTGCTCCTGAATAATCCGCCCCAGTGGCGAGTTAAAGCAGCAATAGGCTTCCCGCTTCTCAATACAGCCAAGTGGTGACTTGGACGCGCAATAACTACCAACGAAATGGCAAACCTTTGTTTCCTTTTTAGCTCCGAGCTCGAACTCCTTTTCCTCACACTCCCAGATGATATTCACCAAAATATTCGCAATCTGGTAAACCATGTACGCGATCATCACTACCGATACTACAGATGCAATTCCCGATGCCCAGGTCGCATTTGCGGCGGGCGTAACAGCACCAGAAGCAGCGTCCGTTGTGGCGTATGCAACATCGCTCGCACCGTTGGCAGCGAAGCCACTCGCGAAGATCATATTCGCTGCAGCCGGCCCGAATGTCTGGGCGGTCCAGTTTGCGACGTAGTTCATCATTTGTTGCTTGAAAGCACCGATTACCCCAAGTTGAGCAACTTCTGTAACGGCCGCGTTAGTAGCACCAGCAGCACTCCAGGCAGCATCCCAGCCACTGGACATTAGCGTTTTACTGAAAGCCCAGGCACTTTCCAGTGTTGGGGCGGCGTCAATTATTCCGACCTTCTCACTCAACTGAATAGACGTGTAAACCAGAGTGACGTAATCCATGAGCGACACACCGTCTGGAGCTTCGCAACAATCGACCCAGCCGCCCACTGCTTTTTTGCATTCCATAGCCTCCCCTTTCCAAACCTTACAGGTTTTATCGGAAGTCGTATCCGTCGGGTCTTTGCCACAATCGAGGTCATGCTCGGCAAATTGAGCGATCTGAAGTGCCACCGCGGCGTAGGCAAAATCCGTGGACTTCTCATCTACCGGGTTGAAGCATTCAGTTCCAAGGCATCGCACAGGTCCATCACATTGGTAGGAGCTGCTCGTCTCAGTTGACGGGACTTCAACGTCATAACCGCAATCCCACACCTCCTCCGTCACATAGCACTGGCCAGATGCACCGGTAGCGCCGGATACACATTTCTGCGAGATAAACCCGCAAGACTTGTCCTTCTCGAACTTCTGACAAGAGTTGAGATTTAGCCCCCCCTCCACGCATCCTTCTACCTTCATCGCCAGCGCAAGCTTGTCGACGCCCACAACCGGCGCAGGCAGCATCGCGTTATACATCTCATCGCCCGGACACACCTGAATTCCGTTCAGAGGCAGACAGCCCGATGTAACGCCCTTGGTGACCGAAACGGTGCCACCTGCCGAACACTGCCCTTTTTGAATCTTGTTTGCAGAGTCAATGCAAAACTGCGGACCGTATGTCTCCGCGTTGATACGGACCACTTTGAGTCGGAATTCATGAGCATAGAACCAGCCGGGGTTACCACTACCCGTGTCTTTGATGTCGGCGATCATCTGCAACCCGTTTTGGCAGCTAGGCATTTGAACGATGTTCACCGAGTCCACCGTTAGGGTATTAGGCGCGTACTTGTGCCCCGTCCAAACGCCAATGGACGACACCGCGATTTTTTGCGGGAGCGGCTTACCATTAGGTCCATTCTTGCAAATATAGTCATAGTTCACCTTGTCCAGAGAGCTATCGGATCGCGACGAACTTGACGTGTTAGTGAAGGTACCGGCAAGAAAATCGACCTTAATCCGATTAGTTTCATTTGCACCTGCTCTGTCCTCGACGGCTACCTTGGCAGCAAACGGCACTTCAATGACTTTGAGGTTATGGGTGACCGAACATATTTTGTCAGAGTTGACGGGACACTGTTGCTGCCCTTGAGCATCGGTGTAGCAGTCCATTGGCCCTTTATAAAAATCGCACTGGGTATTGACGGACACTTCTTCGCATAGAGGAGAAATACCCTGCACAGGGGATGCAGGAAAGTTACTTTCACACACCTTGACGCCGTTGATCACAGTGCAACCGTCCTCGGTCAGTGGAGGCATCTTGGTGCACACGTAATTGCCCTCGCAGGCACCGTCATTCACGGCTGTAAGTGCGTCCAAGGCCTCCTGCGGGTACCACTTGTCGTCGCTGATCACTTTGGTTGGATCGAAGTGAACGCGCAACTTCGCGTATGCTTCGCCCGACCCTGAGACGGAAGCACGAATTTTAAAGGGAACTATGCCTTTTGTTTTTAAAAGCGATGTCATATCGACATTCGGCGTCGCAGACCAATCCGTCGCGAGCTCACACGCACCTGGTGTTTCTGGAGGAAAGTTTTCGTTGGGGCCAGACCAAATTTTTGTTTGCCCGACCCAAACCTGCATGTAGTCGTCCCACTTCGCGTACACCAACTGCGCATTGGTAATTGCTTCCGGCTTAATTACTTCAAATTCCATTTTATTTTCGTAGACAGTACAGTAGCCATCCCAGTAGTTATCGCCAACCTGGCCCAACCAAATGTCAACACACCCTTCTCCACACGTCTGAATATTGGTTGGACCTGATGAATACTTGATTACGCCGGCAAGATAGTCGTGCTTTAGCGTAAAAGAACCAGACTTATCAGCAACCCGCTCGCAAGTTTTCATTTCTGAAACATGCTTCGTCGTTGTAGTTTTTTTAGTGTCAGTTATTTGTTTGCAGTCGGAAAACTCTTTATCAAAAACATCTTGATTGTCGATAATTTTATCGGTATTGGTCCAGAGTGGATCATTGTTCAGGTCTGGCCGGGTTGTACCCGCTGTATTCTTCAACAAACGGTACGCGTCACCGTTCATGGAGTTTTCACTATTGAGTGTCGTATTCGCCTTAGAACCGGCGCTCAACGTACCTTTGTCATCCCCGTATAAATTAGAAAGATCGGTCGCTCCCTCACCTTTCCCAGCGCCCGGAAACAACTCAGAAATATTGATACTCTGCTTATCACCACCCGATCCGTAGCTTATGGAGGTTCCCGAAACCGAGGGCGGCGTCCACGCCGACATAGCTTCTTGCGCAGCGGCATTACCCGCAGAAGCCGATGATGAAATATTGTCAGCCCAGGCAGGTAAAAAACAGGAATAGGTATAAAACAACAGGGTTGCTGCTGCTGTGACTCTACCGGCAGTCGTCATATGTGTCCTCACAATGTATTGCAGCAGTCATTCCAACGAAACAGCATATAAAGTGCATCTTCACCTACTTGCGGTATAACTCGACCCTCTCCTCCTTGCCATGTAAGTGGGTGAGCACCGATGTAGTGCGCGCGCTTGGATTCAGCTCTAGGAAAAAACATACTCATCTTGTATTGGGATTTTGGAATAGTCGGAAATATCGATCCCCTACAGGTCGTTGCATCACCAATTGTTAAGTGCGCGAGTCCACGCCGGTGTTGCGTAGCAATCGTGCGAGCCGCCAAGAGTGACGTTGTACGGCCAAAGTCGTTGGGCAGCGCCGTACCGGCCATAGGGTAAATTTCCCCCCAGGTACCTGCGCACCACCACAACGACGTCAATGGCTCTTGGCCAACTACACCTAACGCCGCATCAGCTGTGCAGGCGGCTTGCGCCAACGGGTTAGCAACAGCGGCCGCTTCGGGGTTAACAAAAAAAGCCAGTTCGTCATTGGTCCACGTAGGGTCAATTTCAGACAGTTGAATGATGTCAAAGTCGGCATAGCCATCCGGAGAACAGCGCTTTGGCATATACATTTCAAGAATTGAGAGCAAAGGAAATGCGTAGTAATGAACGTTGTAAAACGACGTGCGTTCTTTTGTGATGCCGTTCCCAGCTGTCGCGTCGGACAAAGTACCCCACAGACGCTTATCGCCTATCGGCAGAGACACACCTCCAAGTGCGAGAGAGCAACCAGGTTTTCTAACTACCTCAATTAGTCGCGCCGGCTCCCACATGGAGTTAACGATGCCGGGCATAAACAAACCCAACTTGTCCTCGCACATACATAGGCTTTTATTTGACGCTCCAAACGGGGCATCACCAGGTGTGATACTCACCCCAGCAATTCGTATGGGAAATAAACATGCCCAACAGACATCAGTAAAAAGCTTCCCACTGAACAGTTGAGCATTGGGGCAGGAAAGAGAGTCTGTAACTGTCTGGTCTGAAACAGCTGATCCAGAATACAGAATGGCCGATAGTAGGAAGGCCAAAAGAACTTTAATCTTCATCACAGTGATTGCTGCGCCTTTAGTTGTGTAGCCGAACGTTCAGTGGAAGAATTGAATTGAAGAATGAACGGCTTGGACAAAGCGAAGCCTTGCACCGAAGCAGCGCTCAAAGGCTTGAGCAAACCACCTAACAGCTTTAAACACTCGAGCTTTTCCAATATCAGGCCAATACCATTGGCACTGCAGTAATCCCTCACCTCGATCAGCCAATCGAGATTGTCACTGTTCCACACTGCGGTTAAATCCACTTTGCAGAAGTCCCATGGATAGGAACTCAATCGACTAAAGTTCGAGCACTCAATCCCGAAGTCATCAATCGCTAATAAGAGCCCCTGGTCTTTGATCACTTCCATCGCTTGATGAAAAGACCTGCCAACGGCGTCGAAGGTCTCGGACACCTCTACACACACCTCCACCCCCATATGCGTCAGCTTGGCCAGGGACCTACATACCGCGTTCAGCTCCGCCGGATCGGACAGTGTGTGGGCGCTCACATTCACGAAGGACACGCCGCGACCTCTTAGATCGGCCGCATGACTAAACAGCATCTGCGCAACAGCGTGGTCCATGCTCACCCAGGCCTGAGGGGTAGACCCTGCCATAAACGCTCCAGGTCCAACCCAAGTGCCACCAACGGATTGGCGCACAAGGACCTCGTGTCCCAAAATCCCCCCGGTGGGCTGATGGATTGCCTGAAGCGCAATAGCTTTCATTTGAGCCCCCCTGCTGGGAATTCTTCGATATAAAAATTGGAGGAGTCCGCCGTGACCACAGATGGCACAACTTCGAGCGAGAAGCGGGTTCTGACATCGTCCTTGAGCAGGTAAACAGCCCTGCCTATCTGGTCCTGAACATTTGTAAACCCATCCCAGCCAGAACTTCGGTCGACCCTAGAAAGAATGACCACCACGTTCTGATCCTCGCTGTGTTTCGCGATTTCGGCTTTAGCCAGGTCGATCTGTTTTGGGTCAACTGGATCAATGATCACAAGTCGTTGAGTAAAAGGACGAATAGACAGCGGGTTTATCCGGTCGCCAGCCTTATGGATCAATGAACCATCTGCCGCTGTCATGTCCTCGGGGACCGTGACGGTGGGGTCAAGCTTCCGGACTCGATGACTTGTCGCTGTGGGGAGGTCGACAAAGGTTTGCTTATCCCAGAAACGTTTGGTCGCCTTTTCCTTTAGCTCGCCGAAATCCACTTTCGCCAGGCGCTCCTTTAGCACCTCAATCAAGTCACGCTCCGCTATATCGAGCGTTGGGCCGACCGAGCCCAGACCAGGCTTCTTTCTCGCGCCGTATTCCGCATCGGCTGCCTCGATGGAAGTAGTACCCGCAACAATGTATTGAGGTGCACCTTCCACAATTTTGCGTATTTGCGGAACAGTAGTCACTGCCGCATCAGTAAATACAACGGGGTTAATTAATACTGGGGTATCCGACTTTGTCTCCAGTGCCAGTTTCTGAAGTTTTGCTAAGGCCTGCGGGAACGGCATACCTTCCGGGATGCCACGAAAAACGAGCTCTACAGTCTTGTTACCATTGTATAGAACGAGAAGATCCTTGATTTCCTGTTCTCCAAGAGACCAAGACACAAATATTTGGTATATGACCTTCCTATCATCGATAACTGGCTGAGAGCTTGCCTCAGGCGCTTGCGGTGCAGGTGCTTTAGCAAATGTAAAGTCTTCATTTTTTAAAGTGAAATCAACTTGACTGTCTGTCTGATGCTTAATTTGATCAAGCTCTGCTGAAAACTGTTCAATAGCATCCTTCTCGTGAGCGGCAAAATTTAAATCAGCCAAGCAGGCGGTCGCGGGGGCCATCAACAACAAAACCAGAGCAGCAGTCCGGCCTACCATATCGGGTACGCCTTTCCAATAACTTCACTCTGACCGACATAGCCCCAATACCTGGAATCAAAACTGTCTGAGGAGGTTCCCATAAACCAGTATTTGTCGAGCGGTACAATCTCGTCTCTGACGTACCGGGTTGTCGGCATCCCCAATTTATCAGCCAACAAAAGACCCTGCCCGCGAACCTTTCCATTGATAGAGATCTGGTCAGGATTCACCGTGACACGATCGCCCGTCACGCCACGGACGTACTTGATGATGACCGTACCGTTACGAAAGTATGGCTCCATCTGTGTTGATTTGAACGCATAAATACCGTCGCGCTCGACAGACTTATTGTGCTTATCAATGATAAACACTCGCCAATCTAGGCAAGTATTTTTTTGGGGATCAATACCCACACCGTAGCGGGTGGTCACATACAGACTAGCCGCGACCATTAATGCAGTTACTGGCAAAGCACGAATCATAAATCGCGCGTGCTTATTCATCCTTAGCCCTCGAGGTTTTATCTTCTTCCTGAACTGGGGAAGGCACCTCTAGATCTGGCGGGTATGCAGTCAACGCACGCGAATCAATCACTACGAATCCCGCGGCCGCAAGCTTACTTGCCGACGCCCGCAGTTGTTCATAACCAGCTTCAGCCTTCTCTGGCGCATCGAGCGTTGCGCGGCCCGCAACAACGTCATAATTAACTACTGCAATTGGAGTCCCTGAATCCTGAACTTTTACGAAGTCATGACCAAAAACCACCGCAACTGCAACAATCAAAGAAACAACCGCGTTTAAAATTAAATCTTTCATGCTGCCACCCCACGATCTCGCATCACGGCATTAATTGCCTCAGCTGTATTCAGCCCTTGGCCGATGTAAATATTGATGTCGCTTACGTCTTTTGGTGTTGTCGAGTAAAGTAGCTTTGAAAAGTTATCTACCGTGAGACGCCCAACTCCAGTGCCTTGCTCTGTCTGAAAGAAGATCTCTGAATATTGACCTCGAATGGTATGAACCGATTTGAGGATGCTGAAGCCACCTTCACTAAGAGCCAAACGCCCTTCCCGCTTGATCATGTTGATCGCGTCAGGCTTTTGCCCGAGCAGGAAACTGTTCGCCGAGTTTTCTGCAATGGCACGGCCCGTCGGACTTGCATACAGGTCATTTACGGACTGCGTGATGGTGATGGCTGCGCCGTTGTATTTCCGGAAACGTCGATAGCCGTGCTCGATAAACTTGGCCACGTCGCCCTCGGTGAGCAACGACCATGCCTCGTCGATTACAACGATCTTTTTTCTGTCCCGATCACCCAGGAACATGGCCTGCTGGATCTGGTAGATCAGCTGCAGGAGGACCACTTGTTGAAGATGCTTGCGCCCCTTCAGTTCCTCCAATTCAAGAACCGTAAATGGGTTTTTGAAATCGACGTTGTTTCGGCCATTGAAGTACTTGCCGTACATGCCCTTCGACGTAAACGGGAACAATTGCTTGCCGATATCCTGGATACGGGAATCCTTGTCCGCTAGAAGTGATTTCTCGACGTCATCGACAATCATCTCACGCCCTTTGGCGTCCCAGACCATTGCGCAGTGCTGGCGAAGGCCGGCGATTTGCAGGTCGACCAGCGGTTGTGTCGGCGCCGCCATTGCGCAGAGCAAGCCAATCAGAACATCCTCTTCGTCCTGGTAAACTTGCACCAGCTCGAACGGGTTCAGGCAGATGTGCGATTCGGGCGTAAACTCAATAAAGTCCCCTCCAAACGCCTTAGAAAGCTTTTCGTACGACCGGCCTACGTCAATAACCCAGACTTGGGCACCTGCTGATTGATAGGCTGTGATCAGATAGTTTGTTAGGAAAGACTTACCGCTACCTGATTGGGCTGCGACCGTGGCGTTATAGTTTGTTTCTGAGTCAAACAGGCAATAGGACATCAGCTGCCCATTACGAGAAACGAACTGCATGATCGGTGAACCAGTCCCCTTCCAATCCCCATAGATTGGAAGCAATGGCAACGCATGGGTGATGGCCATCGTCTTATAGCGGTAGCTCTCGTCGATGGCTTTGCGGTCGGCGCCAAAGGGAAGAGCATTCAGGAACAACGGAAGAACGAAGTACTTGTCCTCCAGCAGGGTGAATTGGCGAATACCCAGATAGTTTCGAGCTTCCGACGTCGCACGCACCAGACGGTCTCGGTCACTGGAAAATATGACCACAGTCATGTTGCACCGGACCACTGCTTCCCCCTCCTCAATTTCTTTGAAGAGGTCATCCATGCCTTGTTTCTTTGCCCCTAGCTTCGGCACAAATTTCAGAAGCGGTCCGTATGCCTGGTTGTTCGCCCATTGACGCTTGGTACTGAGCTTGTCTTTCGCCGCTTGCTGTTCAGGAAAATACACCGTGAAGCTGATCAAGCAGTTTTCGCGGATGCCGTTAGTACCAGTCAGCAAATCGCCGAGGTACCAAGCAGCGGCCCCCTGAAGTGTCTGCCGAGGAAATTTTTTAACGCTCAGCGTTTTAACTAGCGTGTCACCGATTTTCAGGTGATCGCTGAAAACCTCGACCGTTCGGTCGTAGTCGAGGATTTGGCATTTTAATGGTTTGTCATCTTCCGCCTCGGCATGCATGCGATCCCGCCAAGAAGCTTGTTGGCCTTGGTTCAGGATCGAGGACATGATTTCCAGGTAAAGGTGATTGGTCAGCGCTTGCGGAGCAAAACCGATGCTTTTAAAGGTGGAGTCAAACTGTGCGCGCAACTCCGACAGGGTCTGAATTTCCTTTTCGGACGGCAGCACTTCATCTATCGGCATGACTACGGTGATCAACGCGTGAATTTCACGAACCTTGATCCCGGAGTAATCATCGATGGGTTTTAACGTGCCATTTACCAGGTAACTTGCCCGGCTTTTAATTGCCTGGTGTGCGATGTTGTCCTCACACCCCAGCCGCATCCTGAGCATGCTGTTTACTTGGGAGTTGATATTTTGCGACGGGAACAAATTAAAGTTGATTGTCGTACCCGCAGGCCAGGCCTGCTTCATCACAGACTTGAGCTGATCACCTTCCTTCCCGTCACTACCAGGCAGAGGCCGGCACAAGAACGAAAATCCAACCGAGTTATCATCCATGACGAAATATTTTTTGTCATCGTCATAGGCGATGACACTCAGAAGGTCGGCTAATGGGTAGTTTGCCTTGGCATACGCAGTCACTTAATTTGCTCCCATCAGCCAGTTTGAGAGGGTTCCTTTCTCGTACCCATGCTTGATCAGTCCATCATTCCTGATCATGAATGGAACGCCTTTCACACCGAACATCTGAGCCGAAATAATCCGTTTGCCGATTGGAGAGGTGTCACAGTCGTTTCCGCGCTGATCGATTACCTTTGGCTTTTCCTTGCCCGTAGCAATATCGAACGCGGCGTCTTTGTCTTCTGCGCAAAGCAAACTACGAACGATCTTTGCGCTTTCGTCACCTAGCGCCGGAACTTCAACAATCTTGAAAGTGTAACCCTCGACTTTTTTCAGATCTGAAATAAGGTTGGCGCAAGAAGGGCAAAGTGGGTCTGTAAAGACGACGACAGTTTTGGATCCGGTTCCGACAGTAAAGGGAACCAGATCCTCAATGTTGAATTTGATTTTCTGGAGGTCAATGTACTTGGAGGCTTGCTCGGCCTCTTCGAGGGTTGTTATTTCCTTCTGAGCCCACGTGTCATACATGGACCCGCGGAACACGAATCGCCCATTATCGCTAACGAAGGCCATTTTCCCGTTCTTTACCGCCGCGATCATTCCGTTGATTGGCATCGGTGCGGTTTGATTATGCTGACCGCCAACCGGCTCGGCAGCCAGAGCGCATGCAGACGTGGCCAGCAGGAGGGGGAAAAAGATTCTTCTGAGCATGAGGACACCTCGATTTCGATGTCATCAGGCTAGAGAACCTGCCTCCCAATTAGGTTCGAATCTGACCCTGTAGCAGGGTCAAAAAAGAAGGGCGCCCAATGGCGCCCTTCTTTTTGCATCACCAGGTAACTGGCGGTGAGTCCTCCCCTGAATCGTCAGTAGCGAACAGGACGATTTTCGGTGCGTCTGGGTAGGTTCGCTTCGAGATCGTGATCGCCGACCCTCCCAGTCCTTGCAGCTTGTCGTTCACGTACCAGTTATGCCTCGCGATTCGCCCATCTGGATCCGTGCATTTGGCAAGTGCTGACCATGCGGATCCGCCCTCCTTCACCTGCAGTTCACAGGTTGGTGGCTGGTTCTTCTTCACATCGATCTCAACCTTTCCATCTGAGCCCTTGTTCATTTGGGTTTCAATTTCGAGGTCTACCTGATACTGCCCCTCTGCCGGCAAGGTGGCCCGGGCATAGCGAGAGCCTCCCGTATCGATCTCTTCGCCGTTCAACTTGTACTTCAGGCTGGTGATCCGATCCTTAGGGTGGCCACCAGAAATCTGAGGTCGAATCATGATGCCCAAAGGTGCCCGGGAAGCATTGTTGTCACCATTCCACAGCAGATTGATGGTCCAAGGTGGTGGTTCCTTGAACGTCATCTGGCGCTCAACCAAGCTGTAGTTGCCTCGTGCATCGTAGACATGGACCTTGAAGGGGTACACGGCGGGCTCGAGGATATTGAGCATCCTGAGAACCATGGTGTCGTCCTTCACGACTTCGTACCCAGGCATCTCCGGCATTTCCCAGTCGTAGTACACGCCTTCAACCGCTTTGAACTCGCCAATGTTCCGCACGCGCAGTGAGAGCTCCGCAGGGGCGTATTCTGCGCTGAAGGTAGGCTGGATAGCCCATTCAGGCCAGTCATAGATCCAGAACGTGATGCGCTGCTGCGTGATGCCCTCTCCCCCACGATCACGATAGCCGTCAATCCATGCCCTGTAGCTGAGGTAGGTCTTTGCATCAGTAATGTCGGCATCCACCGGCGTGTATTTGGCCTCTTGGCCAGGCACGATCGTTGTGCCGTCAGGCATGATGAATTCCCCGCCCATGGTCAGGTCCATGTTTGGGTATGGCATCAGCATATTTGCTACCCAGGTAGCCTCCTTCCCGACTTCAGGGCGGCGCGGACCAATCAGTTGCACCCGCGGTGGTCTGATTTTCCGGAAGGCGACACCAGATCGTAGGACCTTCCACACGTGAACATCGTCAGCTGGTGAGTCCTTGTAACGCATGCGAGCATAGACGCTCACTCTCTGCTCTGTGCTGCGTGTTTGGATATTCGTATCGGTCCCAAGCGCCCACGTTTTACCGCGATCCAAGCTCCATTCAACCTCAATATTTGAGAGGTCAATTGGTTGGGCGTTCAACTGTAGAACTCTGAATCGAGCATTTGCATCCAGGAAGGTATTCCCAGGTCCCTTCAACACTCCTTTTGGGACGTTGTAAACGATGATTTCGATCTCATCGGTCATCGACTTAGCCCCCGAGTTTTTATTCGTGAGCTCTGCGCGGACCTTGTAATTGCCCTTCAGCAAGGTCAAGGCGATCCTTTGCGGCGTCCGACTCTTGTTTGGCAGTTCGACCCACGGGCCGCCCTCAGTCGACAACTCCCAACGAACCGCCCCAAGGTCTTTGGTCCACGCTCGATTGGTCACGTCAGCAAACAGCGTCACGCGCAGCGGCGCTTCGCCCGTCATACGAAGTGACCTGATCGACCCATCGAGTGCAGCACCATTCAGGATTGCGAGACTTAGTGGTCGAGGCGAGGTGCGAGTGACCTTGTACTCTGGCACAGGAGAAATAACTCGTGCCTCGGCGTAAATGCGCAGGTTTTTACCGGCCAACTCTTCAACAGGGATCGCAAACGCAGCATGGCCAACACCGTCTGTCTTTTGCCATGGCGCCAGCTCCGTCACCGTGTTCCACGACGGCTTAAGAATCAGACGAATCTCCCATTCACCCATCCTGTCCGCCGAGTAGATTTTTTTAGTGTCGAACGCATCCCCAATGGTCACACCTACTTCAAGGCTTTCCGTTGAAAGAATCTTTCCGTTCTGGTTGTCGATGATTGGCACAACACTCTCGTCAGGAACGGCCAGGACATCGGCTTCAGTGTGAGTCGCGATATCAGGCAGGACCTTATAGGCGGCGTCTACGTGGAGTTTCCTCATTTGCCACAACGCATCAAAAGGCGCCGTGTAAATCCGACGATAGATTTTGCTCGTCGCGCCATAGGCTGGAGCTGCATCCTCGGTTTGTTCTACGCCCAAGTTGAGGTTGTGCTTCAGCATCAGCCTTGCACTGACCGACTGAATCACGGCGTCACCGATGTACGCACCCTCGAGCGGTGAGGTCAGGAGTGTATCGCTGACTTTCGTACTGGACTCATAGGTAACCGTCGCCTGGCTCGGTTCAATCGCGGAAAAGGTAAAAGTGTCGGGACCGAGGTCGATTTTTTTACCGGATGGCGTGAACACAGACAGCCTCCAGCTCGACGTGTTGAGGCCTAGCATAGTTGCCGTTCCCTGAAGGTATGGCCGCTCCCAGTTTGGACGAACAACCATTCCTACAGGGATTTCCGTCCACTCAAGCAGACACAGGGGTCTTGTGGAGAAGGAAGCAGCTGCTGAAATTGCCCGTCGCTCGATAATCGTCAGGTCGCATGCAGGCCCGACCTGCTGGACGTACTCAACATCCAAATCCTCGACTTTGTAATACGCCGTCGTGAATGGATACTTGGGTCCGACTTTCACAGCGCCAACTGGGGAAACAAATTCGGCAGACTTGGTATAAGTCGCCAGCAGACTTTTCTCGCCATCGGCGCCGACGATGTAGGAGCTCACCTCGATCGGGTACGTACCGATATCGGTAGCGGTCCCAATCATCGCCAGAGTCGAGTCACTGGACAAATCCTTGAACTCAGGCAGTTTCTGTGTGAACTCCAAAAGGCAAACAGGATTGTCATACGGGTTACCGTTCACCGCGGAAGCCTGGCGAACTGTGTTCAAGCACACAGTGTTAGACGGTTCGAACTGCGCGCGTAACGCTTGTAGACCCAGAGGAGCTGTATCGGCCGTTGTCTTCACCGCGCCTTCAAGCTTCCACACCTCAAAGGGTATGGCGTACGCAGTGCCTGTCAGGTCCGCTCTTACAAGCAGTACCCGGCCATGACCACTGGCACTCGATTGGATACCTGCTAATGCAGATCCGAGCGCGTCCGCAGTGAAATACTCCACTGACAACCGTGTGCCTTGGCTCGGCGCCAAAGGCCTCCTACCAAGACGCAAGCCAACAGTTGAGGACTTCTCAACGACCGCGACAATGTCGCTGCCCAACGCCGCTATAGCGTCCTTATCGGTCAGCAGCAAGCCTGGTCGCCCATCCACGCGCAGAAACTCCTTGGTGATGGCTGGCGTGGCCACTTTGTTGCTGGTGAGTTCTTGAACCGGTAATTGATCGATTACGCTATCGATACTCTTGGGCATCAACCTCACCGGCACGATCACCGACAGGCCGTCCTGGTCCGTCACTTTGACGGTCATGGTGGTCTCTGTTCGCCCATCGGTCTTGAAGTTCAACATGTCGTTATTAAACCAGGCGAATCCGTGCCCTGGTTGTGACTGAACTTCGATGGTATGCGATCCCCAGAGGTTATCGTCGATCGCAGCCAGACGTTGCTTGCCTCCGATGCCCTCGAAGTAATACACGGTGTCCGGGGCCACACCAGTTGGCGGGGTGTTTTTCCGCAGAACGGCTACCTTGGCCTCGCTCTCGACATATTTTCCGCCCACGTCAACGACCCGGAAGGCAAACTTGTCATTGCCAGTGTATTTAGCTTGCGGCGTGTACACGTACCCCTTCGCCCCGGCCACAACTGAACCGTGCTCCGGCTGAGCTATCACTTCGTAACTAAACTGATCCCAAGCATTTGGGTCGACTACCGTCGGGGTGACTTCAGCTGATGGAGTGTTCTCGTATGTCTCGATACTGAGCACTGCTGTCTCAGGCTGAAGATTGTTCTTGGTGACTTTAAGAGCAACCACCCCTTGTACGGAGAGTCCGCCCAGGTCGGTTGCCTCGACCGTAACGTTGTCATCACCGATGAAGTCTTTTTTCGGCGTGTAAATCAGACGGTTATTATCAGTTGAAACCGAGCCATTTGTAGGTTGAACCTTGACTACCAACTGATGCTTACCCATGTCATACAGGTTTTTATCAATGATGACAGGGTAGTACGGTGCACTCGTGGTGTTCTCTCGAACCGTCATGCTGCCGCTTAGAGCCTCGGGCGCAACGTTAGTCCGACGTACAGTCACGTAAGCCAGCCCACTCACCCTAGCGCCGGCGGCGTCATACGCCGATATAGCAAATCGATCAGAGCCTATCCAATTCGGGGCCGGCGTATAAACAACCTTGCCACTTACTACCGCAGCACTACCAGCAATAGGACTCGAGTCGACCGTGTAGGTGAACGTGTCAGTTGGATTAGGATCGACGACGACGGGAACGCCACTTACCGGCGTGGACTCTTGGGTATCAAGAGTCAAATCGACTGAGCTTGGTGGGAAGTTCTTGGGCACCACATTCACAGTCGCCAGCCCAACGACTTCAGCGCCGGCAACATCTCGAGCGATGAACTTGAAGGTTTTGACACCGCTGGCGCCAAACGGGGCATGGTAGATGATGCGGTTGTTAACCACCTCCGCGACCCCAGTCATGCTTTGGATAGGGATGGTAAAAGTATGCAACCCAGCGTCGTACAGGTTCTCATCAACCACCGTCGTCAGTCCGGGGCTCGACGCCTCACCCTCGTTAACACTGATGGCCACGCTCGCAGACGTAGGGGCGTAATTGGTTTTGACTACGTCGATTGTGCCTTGCTTGATATCCGACTCAAGACCCGCCAGGTCCCGCACCTTATAGGTGAACGTAGCCGTTCCAAGATAACCCGCGACAGGCGCAAATGTTATCGACAAGCCATTGACTGTTAGAACGCCGGCCGCCGGATCAGGCTGCTGAACAATGATGATCGTATGGCTGTCAGGGCTATCCGGGTCGAAGGCAAAGCCCTGGTCAGCCTGGACAATAAAAGAGATTGCTTGAGGGGCCGACACCAGGCCACCCGGGTCAGTAGCAACAACGTAAGCGGTCGCGGTACCGACGAATCCCGCCGCGGGCGTGAAGGTCAATCGATTACCACTGATGCTCAAAGTCCCAGAAGCGACCGGGACTGTCTGAGAAATGGCAAAGGCAAGTGGCGTGTCATGGTTTGGATCAGTGGCCATGAGATCTAGCACCACGGGTGTACCAGTAGCGGTATAGGCCTGAGCGGGAGCGACGACAGGCTTCTTGGCAACGGGTAGCACCTTGATCGTCAGTTCACCAGGTGTAGACACCAAACCGAAAGAGTCTGTTGCCGTGTACGAAATGGATCTTGTCCCAACAAATTCTGGGTTAAGAGCAACCGACAAGGTCGTCCCAGAAAAACTAAACGATCCAAAAACAGCATCTTGAATTGACGAACTACTGAGCGAGTAACTGTCGCCGGCATCGGGGTCAGCCACCACAAGGCTGAAGGTCGATGACTCGCCCTGATTCAAAGTCAGAGTCCTGGTTTCCACCACTGGCTTGTCGGGTACGGCCACTACAGTGATTGACACCGTGCCTGGAAGCGAGGCGCCACTGTCAGCATCGTCGACCACGACAGAACATTCGGTTGTCCCGTTCCAGTTCTTGGCAGGGGTGAAGACCACTTCATCCACGTCAATACCACAACCGCCAGCACTCGGAGGCGGCTGTTTATCAATTAGAAATCGGTACGGGGCCTTTCCATCAGGATCCGCATAAACGATTTTTGCCCTGCCCTCGCTGTCCTCGTTGGCCACGATGGATATCGGAGTGAGAACAGGCGCGTCATTTTCAGGCTGGATGATGACGCTAATGGACATCACCTCACTTTTAGCGTTTGCACTGTCTACCGCACTAATCTTAATGGTGTCGGAACCATTCCAGTCCTTTTCTGGAATAATTCTCAAAGAGTGAAGGTCCGGCTCAACCAAAGCGGTGACATGAGCTCCCTGGGCCTCTACCACTAAACGATAGATGTCGACCGGGTCTGGATCTTGAACGACAGGCACGTAAACAAGGGGCTTGTCCTCGACGCCGATTGCAGGGTGCGGAATGATGGTCGGCGGATCATTTATCAGGCTGGTAACTACGCGAACCGTCGCTGCATTAGAGAAGTTACCGGTGGTGTCCTTTCCGCGATAGGTGAAGGACGTAACGCCAGACCATTGTGGAAACGGCTTGAAGGTGACCGCGGACCCGTTCAGCAGGAACTGTCCAATGTCCTTCGAAGGCATATCCAAGAGTTCGAAAGACTCGGCCTGGACTCCCGCCCCTGTGAGGGTGAGAGGGATAACCAGCGTTTCGTCCTCGTTGTTAAGTACCTCCATGTCATCGGCATGCGGCTGTGTTTTCTTCGCTTCAACAATCGTTTCCGCGAGCGCTTTACCGACGCTGATAACCAAAGGCCCGGTGAATCCTTGTGGCAATGCGGCCACACCCGTACAGCTAAACGACTCCTTGGTTCTTACCCCTTCGCACTTACCAATGTTTGCGCCCTTTGGCGAGCCAACACTGATTGGAAGACTGTAGGAGCCGGTAGACGTACACCCGACGCGGCCCAAGGTATAAGTCACACTGAGTGTCTCGCCCACAACCGCTACAACTGGATTCAATGACAGCGCCTCTCCACTCTCAACGCACTGCGTCGCAGCTAGGAGCTGAGTCGAAAAGACCGCCGACATCAACGTCACCGCAAGAAGGCCTGTCGATTTAATCCAGTTCACAATTATCTTCCCGATCCTGGTTTGAAAACCCAAAAGCCGGCAACGGCCGGCTTTGTTAGAACTCGTTGTTTAGGTGAGAGAGTGCGCAACCGGGAGGGTGGCGGTCATGATCGACTCGATGATGGTTGGCGTGTTGTACAGGCCAACGCCGCCGCCAACGCCGGTAGCAAACGACATGATCGACTGGCGCACGATGCCGGACACGATCCCGACCAGGACCATTGAGCCTGCGACGACTCGTCCCAGGGTTCCCTGCATCCAGTCCGTCAGGGTTACCCAGATTGAGTCGAAACTGTCACCACCGGTGCCGGCGAGTGCGTTGCTTGCTGCGACGGTGAGCATCAGTGCCACACCGAACTTCATTACGTCCTTGGTGCGCCGGACTTGGCTTGGGGTCATGCTCATTTGCATGGGTGTATCTCCTAGGTCATGCTGGTTGGGGAATGTTTAGGTTGCAGGTGAAGAAGTGTTCTTCCTCGACTCCAGTGGTCGAATGGAAGGTGTCGGTTTAGGCGCCGGAGTACCGATTTCCCAACGTCGCGGTTCAATTTCCGTGTAGATGAATCCAGGCACGTTAAGGTCGCCCGAATCGGACTCCCACGGAGCCACCCAGACGCGCATGACGGTGGCCTGCGAACGAATCGGAATCGGGTTACGTGCTGGCTTCGGAACGACATAGCGCTCGCCGGCTGCGATATGGGGCTGCACCGCGGGGAGAACCTCCTCAATCGACTTGCCCTCTTTTATCGCCTGATCCTTGGCCGCCTGGTTCTGCTCCACTACTTGGCGAAAATTCTCGTTTTCAGTCAGCTGATAAACATCGCGAGCGGACATACAGGTCACACCGTCCGGCATGCCCTTACAGGAATACTCAGACTCACCAACTTGCAAAAACGAGCAGCCGGTCATGGCCGCTGCCACTGTTGCCAGGGCCAAAAATCGGAAAGCATTCACCGCTGAAATCAAATTCATGATTGAAGTATCCAAATATGTTGTTAGGTGCAGGAGCGAATCCGCCCCTGTTTTGGGTCAGCGACGTGGCGCCTTCGACATGAGTTTCAGCTGGACACCCTTCTTGACGATGAAGTCAACTTCACGGGCAGCATCTACCTCGATAACCGGATAAAGGTTTTCAGCCATTTCCAGGTAGAAGTCAGCAATGCGCTCCAACGCCGAGCCCACACCACCGATGGCAGCACCCTGCAGGGCCTGCGAGTTGAATGCCTGTTGGTACACCGGATCAACAACGCCTTTATTGCTGCCACTGCTCCCTGTACCCGTCACGTTAATACTCGGCACTTGGCGAACACTGAACGCCTCACTGACGCCTTGCATGAATCCAGCTGCAAGGGAGCGGGCAAGGATCGCGCCCTGCTTCGAGATCAGGCGGCCACGAACACCTGCCTTACCGTCCTCTCCCGCCGCGTAGGCATCCATACCGGTCTCGATAACACCGCCATCATCACGAACACATGAGATGGTTTCAGCACGCATATAAGCTCGCTCTGAGGACATGTCGCCGAAGGCGCTTGCAATCAAGAAGCACTCACGAACGTCAGCTCGGAATCGGTTAGGAAGGACGGCCTCTTTCTTGATCCGCAGAAGAACCGGGAAAGGGTCCTGGCGTGCCTTAGTACCTGTCGGCGCATCAAGGCCTGTAATCAAGGCACCCGACATAATGGAGCCGGCCGGCAAGAAGACCTCTTGCTCTTTTTCGTCCTTGCCGTCCGCCTCATCAGGCTGTTCATTGCCAATAGATCTGATCGTCAGCTTTTCGTCCTTCTTAGGGGCCTGACCTGGCTTGACTGGGTCCTGGGCCGGGGCCGGCGCATTTGCAAAGAAGGCCGATTGGTTTTTATTTGGATCGTTGCCTACGGCGTTGAAACGGTCTTGGGAAGCCTTTTCACGCTGGATTCGATCCTCCTTTTCCTTGAGCTCGACTTCCCTTTCAGGAGGTGGGGCCTTCGCCTGATTGGTGCGCATTTCCTCCGCGAGCTTAAGATTTTCAGCCGCAACCTTGTCGGCCTGCTCCTTAGCGAGAGAGACCTGCCCCTTAAGATCATCAACACTTTGCTGGACGGTTTTCAGGCTGTCCGTAATTACCTTTTGGTTGTTGCTCTGTTCCAATAGGGTTTTGAGGTTGCGCTGAACTTCAGTGATGGTTTTCTCTTGGTCGCGCTGTTTAGAGTTGATGGAATCGATGCCCACGGAACGAGGATCACCGTCATACAGAACACGGCCAATTGTTTGTTTGCCACCCTGCTTACGCTGGTCATTCCCCCCAATCGAACTCATCGCGAAGACGGCCAGAAGAACCACCCCGACGACACCAATAATCGCCACAACTTTCTTTTTACTCGGGCTCAGACCCGACCACATTGACTTGATCATAACCCCCCCTTTAGTTCAGCAGGCTCGGCCTGGAAGACTCTTCTGCAGGCGCTTCACCAACTCGAGTCACGATGTAGATTTCCGTCGCCTGACCTGGCTCGAGCATATTCCGAGGCCATGCGGCAGCCGCGGCCAATGACGGATGCGTACAGGAGGTTTCGTCGAACATAACCGGGACAGCCGAAGTGTTACGGGCTACTCCCACGAGGGCTTTGAAGTTATGACCCAGAACAATTTGGGAGCGCGAAAAATCGAATGCGATGCCCTCCTGGTAACAGGCGGGGAGCGTATCGGTGCGACTCAATTTACCCATGGAGAATCCCTTTGGAATGCCGCCCAAAGCCAGTGATCGCATGATCCCTTTGATCGATTCCATATAGGGTTGCCCCTCCTCCCACTTTTTGGCCTGGCCCGAGTAGCGGAAGGCGCCCATGCCACCAGGAGTAGCGCGACCACCAGACCCTGGCGCCTGTCCAAGGATCAAGTTGGCCTGAATAGGCGGCACCTTCCGCGGCGCCAGTGTCAGACTGATCGCTACCGACTCGTCGTCCTTCGGCGTGATGTACATGGCGATCGGCGCTTGATCCTGCGTCGAAACGTAAACGACATTGCCCTTGACTTCGACAGAGCTCGTTGAAACGGTTTGGACGATCGGTTTTTCGAATGGCGTAACGATTCGGTTTAGGTGACCAATAGCTACAGGAACAATTGTGTTCACGCCGGGCTGGACAACGACATCTTCCAGGGACGACACCATCGCAACCGACTCCTCACCACCTGCGGTGGTTTTGGCCACGGACGCAGGTACCGCCTGAAGGTCACCCTGCCGACCGCCACCAGACACCTTCATCATGTCAGTGTCGTTCTTCACTGCCGGGGTAGGCGCACTTTTTGCGACAGCTGGTGCAGCTGGCTCAGAAGCCTTTTTCGCGGCCTCTTGTTCCAGAGCAGCGTGTGCATCCGCCTCGCCCGCTTCAAGCCCGTAATCAGAGGGGTTAACCGATTTCGGCATCCCATCGACCACCAGAGTCTCTGTCGAGGCTGTGGGCATTTTTGGAATATTCAACTCTCGCGCATGAACCGCTTGAACAGCCGCAAACGCAGTGAGAATCAACGCTAGTTTCACCTGTTTACTTTTCATTATTAATTTGGTCCATACGCTTACGAGCTTGGGTGGTTTTCTCTTGGCGGCGAATAACATCTTCAGTTCGTGGTGGACCTTCATATGTATCGACAAAGGTCAGTACTGGCTTGTAGTTTTTGATTCGCAAGTCAAGTTCATAGGTGACGTTTTTGGGCTCAGGCTTACCATTGGGCCCCGTCATGTAGGATCTGCCGGTTACATAAAACTTTCTTGTATTCGACCGATCACGCAAAACGTCTTTTGCGTTAAATTTAAGGGTCACCCTGTCCTGGCGAATCTGAAGTACCTGCGCCTCGATTTTATTCACTACATCCTGATATATATCAGTATCCAGCAGCGGCTCGATCGACTTGCGTATCACTTTTGACGACGAGGGTGTCACGTTACCGAGTCGGTCAGCGATATAAAGCGCCCAGCCTTCAACAAACTCGTCAGATGCAGATGATTCATCGACCCATGCACGCTCGGTCAAGGTTGGCGGCTGCATATCAATCACAGTGCTTTTATTAAGCCAGCCGATGATCGCGAACAGGTCAATTGCAATCAGCGCGATCACCATACTTCGAAGAAACTTATTCTCCGAAACCGTTCCTCGGTACGATTGCCTGAAGTTTTTAAATAGCATATTTGCCTCAATGGAATTCACGGATAAATGGATTCGGAATGGTTCTGGACTTTGCACCAGTCAATCCGGTGAACCAATAAATCATATGCACCATAAATCCATCAGGATGGTCGTCACGGTATTTCCTGTACCACCGGGTGAGCAAGAACCCCCCAATAGTACAAATCGCTGCGTAGCCAGTGAACATGCCAAAAACAAGTCCAATACCAATTGGCGCAACTTCATCAGCCTGCCAAAAGAGTAGATGGGGTGGATCATCGACATATTGAGGAATGCGAACGGGCTGCATTAGTTCTTAGCTCCAGGACTTTGAACGATCTTAGACAAGCTTGACATGATGGCTTCAGGTGTAACGGCGCCGTCCAACCTGACCTGCTGACCTGTTACGTTGTGACGAACGATCGTTGTTGGGGTTTGGTTAATCCCAAGGTCAATCGCCTCCTGAAAATCAGATTTGATTTTGGCGTAGAAGTCTTCGTTATCCATGCACTTAGCTAGCTCAACACCATCAAGACCAATACTTTCAGCAATAACACTGAGTGGCTTTTCCGTGCCCGTGCCATTACCAGGTGTTGAACTAAATATCGCGCCAGCCATCCGGTAGAACGCGTCATTACCACCCTGCGCTGCAGCGCACTCAGCTGCGTATGCTTCGCGGCGTGATGCATCACCGTGGATAGGAACGTGTTTAAAAATGACGGAGATATTCCCCCGCGATCCGTCGGCGAGCGCTTTAGGAACCGCAAAGTACTGTTTGCAGAATGTGCACTCAAAATCTGAGTACTCAATAAGCGTAAATTGAGCCTTTGGATCTCCATAGCGCCGATCGATCTTGGCCGGTTGCGGCCCACGCACACGCGTAGTTTCAGGCGCAGAAGAATCTTTTCCACGAATCGCGGCCGAGATCCTGCTCTCATCAATAACTGACTCGAGGGCATCCCGTTTGAATGCCCAAGGCTTTACCTTGGCAAACTGCTCATTCACCTGGTTTGACAGGTCGACGGCCTGGCTAACTCTCTTGTCAGCCAAGAAAGCAGAGCCAACGGCAACCAAAAGGGACAGAGTCGAAATCGCGAGAGGAACAACAAATTCTTTTTTCATGAGACACCTCAACCATTGAGCACATGGTGAGGTCTAGGTCGAGCCTTTTGGAGTGAATCCGCCCCGCTGAAAGGGTCAAAAGAGGAAGCCCCAAAAGCGGAGCGTTCCTCTAGGAGGGGCATCAGAGACGCTTTGGAAGGTTTCCGATCAGCAAGCTGCAGGCGATAGGCAACAGTGTGATGATCACCACCGGAATGATCATCGGCGGGATAGGGACGGGCGCGATGAAGCTAACGCACAGACTCGCAATGATGAAGGCGATGATTTTAGAGCTGTACGTATTTAGGAAGGGCGAGGTATGGCGAAAAGTGTATCTTTTGATGTTCCAGCTCATGTAGCCGCCCAGCACTGACGGCACTAGAATGACGGCCATATATGGCAGCCACATCAATAGCAGTAAAAAACGGTAGTAGATGTGATACATCACCTTTGTCAGAGCTTCGCCGCGATTTCCAATAAAAGAAAACCACACCCTGCCGAGGCCTTCCCATGCTTTGGATTTTTCTCGCTCCTCCGCTGTCGGGACAAAAAAGTTTTGCACCGTTTCATTGAGACCTGTTTCCAGATTGATTTTGCTATAAAGCTGATTCGTTTTACTGATAAGAGCATCATGCTGATTTTTTCCCATCAACACCTCGCCCCAATCTTGCTCCTTAAGGATCGCCATATCGATAAATTCATTTGGAACAATGCACACGATCAGAAGTATTTCGATACAGATAAACACCAGGGTCGCCCAGAGACCCTGGGGCATCTTTTCTTCGACGTCGGCCATTTCAGTTTTCCTTGATATCCCGCCAAACGCGACCGATAGAAGAACCTTCTGGCATCAGGATCTCTTCGATTTTGTTGCGAGCCCCCGCACTGCCATGATTCTTTATCACGCCATCTAACAAACCCTTGATCTCCAGCACTGAATCCTCAGGAGTGGGGTCCTGAAGTAACATTGCCGTAACGCCTGTAAGAAACGGATCAAGAAAAGACACCAACCTCGCACGGTCGTTCTTACCTAAATAAGACTGGTATGACGACAAGCAATTTTTCAGTAGCTCCACGCACTGAGGAGTGGTCGACTCTAACCCAGCCAATTCGAGAGCAGCAGGAACAATCTCCACTGCGGTCGGCCAATCAGCTTCAAGAATGTTCAAAACCATTCTGGCCTTATCATCTTTTGGCAACATTCGCGTAACAGCTTCAAACCGGGATCGCACGATTATGCAGCCTCTTTAACTAGCAGCTTTGCACGCTCAACTGCTTTTTCATAATTTTTAGGACGAGTCAGAACTGGTATTTTTCCTTTCTCAACTCTCCCTCCAGCCAGAATTGCCAGGAACTCCAGATTCGGCAACTGGCCTAACAGTTGAGCTGGGAACAACTCCCCCTCTTCATCCATTAGGCGCTCACCCACGTTAATCGAATGCATATGCGGATCATCTTTGGTGGTATTGCCCTGGGTACGCATGACGTACTTGTAGTAAGTCGGAGGAATCATCTCTGCAATGTACTTCTGAGTTTCCTGATCGGTAATACGCAGAGCAATAACGTGGTTAGTGTTACCCAACACTTGACGTGCCTTGGCTGGAGAGCCCATTCGGGCCTCAAAGTCGGCAATAGTTTGTGTGGCCACATACAAGCGCATGCCAGCACCACGACCTTTGTTCAGCAGTTGAACAAGTTGGTCATTTACTGTTTCAGCTGCTTCATCAACAAAAATGTTTACCGGCCGACGCTTGAGCTCCTCAGGATCTTCGAAGTTGTATCGTTGTCCCGCCACAGCCGCCAGATCGGCTAGGAAGATTGAGCCAATGGACGATCCAACCATGCTATCGGAGAGAGAGTCGAGCCCCATGTAGAGTACTTCGGCCCCCTGGATAACTTTGCCTGAGTCAGTGATTTCACGCTCATCGTCAGGATCATCCATGTTCGGCGATAGAATCGGCCCCATATGCCCGGCTGTTAGCATGTTCAGCACTGGGAGCAGCGATGCAATCATTTTGCCGAAGTGGGCCTTGTCATGCTCAAACATCGAAAGCAGGCCTTCCAGATCCGAGCTTGGCGCCAGCGGCACGATTTCCGTTCGATAGAGCCCCAGAAGTGCCTTCGCTCTCATCTCATCTGTTTGGGCTTTGCTCAAGGCAGCACGAGCCAGCGCTTCAAAGTGCGGATGGACTTTTTCTCCGTACGCTTTGATCGAACGGATTACCAAAGGCGCCAAGCCCCCCTCCAGCGTACGCCGCAACTCGACCAGGGTCGGCAGCATGCCGCACAACAGCAACGCCTGAATTACGTTGTTCAAAGCCATCTGCGCGAAGGCCTGGAACGGGTCGCCACCCTCTGACTTCATCAGCGCAGCAATGCGCGAGGCAACTTCGGTTGCACGACCAAAATTTTTGGTTGGCGAAATCCTGACGCTCTTTTCTGGGAAGGCTGGATGGAAATATTTGAACCGCTCAGGACGCCCAGAAAGCTCGCAGGCACGCTTGGCATTTTCGGCAAGCTCCTTATCGCCCTTGGGGTCGATTATGATTACAGCCTCTCCGCGGAGTACGGCCTGGCTGATCAAAATGTCAAATTCCCGGGTCTTCCCTGAGCCCGTCGTGCCCACGATCAGGGTATGGAGCGAGGTCAGGTCCTCCTTCATCTCGATTGGCCGATCGGGCTGCATTGAGATGCCATGAATCCACGGAGAACCCATGAACCCATCGGGAATCTTCGGCATCAGCTTGGTGATGTCGCGCTTTAACAGCTCAAATACCTGCTGCCCCTCGCTCTGGGTCCATTTGAATCCGGTACCCAGGAACAAATTACCCCTGTTCTTGAGCATCTGCTCAATCAGTTCGTCCTGCCCCATCAGTACTGCCGGCTTTGCCTTCAGACCCTGCTTCACCCGATAGAGATGCACGGCAGTGGGGATGCGACGCAGCGCGAAGCCCCCCATCACAATCAATGACAAATAGAATGGTTGCGGGGGCAAGTCGGTGAGTAAGTGCACAGCACTCGTAGCCGCCATGCCAAGCACCCAACCACTCGCCTCGAAGGCCTCAAAGTTGGGCCTCCATGGCATCTCATACGCCCACTCACTCATCGCTATTAGTCCACAATTTCTATGACGTGATTGTTCCTGACTAAGAGGTATTGATGAGTAGCAATTAGCGCCCTCTTCAGGGTCGGTTCGTCAACTTGAAGGGCGTTGGAAATATCACTCAGTTTTCTGGGTTGAATGCTCACAACTCGCTTTCCGTTCAGCTCCGATTCCTTGCAGAGCGCCAGTGCCGCCGTAGCAATACGCCGAAAGTTTTCCGCTTCAACTTGATCCTTGGCAACTGCTAGCGAGTGGCGGTACTTCCCCTTTGTGAGGTATTCAAATACGGCTCCCAGGTAACAGTTCAGCATGACGCTCTTGGGCGCTTTGCGTGTCATAGTTCCGGTGAAATCGTCCCAGAGCCACATCGCCTTCTGCAGCTTCGGCAGATCGTCGATAACAAACCCCTCCCCGGCGAACTCGAAATTTGGCTTGTAGCTCACCATGGAGACGGTCTTGTCGATATTGGATGCGTACCACCTCAATGACTTAGACAGTTCCAGGGTCAGCGCAAGAAACTCTTCATACTCGGCTGATTCCTTCGGCGAACACTCATACCCGTTGAAACTCCCTGTGATCGCAGAAGATTCTTCCGGCAGAGGGAGGCATTCGACAGGGGAACTTGGCAACGGCTCGCGCGGCTTTCTTGGCTGCCCTACCTTAATTTCCGGATATGGCTCACCAGCACTTTTTGAAACACTGATGCCCGGCGCAACGCCCTGTGGAACCGTCCGTTCAGCTCTGGCCTTAAGCGCTCCCTGCCTGGCTTGTGCAGGAGCAGGAGCAGGAGTAGGCGCGGGCGGATCAATTCTCACCTGAGTCTCTGGGTGTAGATCCTGAAAAGACTCCTCAATCCAATCAGGAATCGCCTGCGCCGATGGGAAGAAGTCAGCGTCCGGTACAAGGTCGAGTTCTAAGTCCACACTCGGCAGCATCACACTTGAACTCATTACCGGGAGGTCAAATTCGGCCAGCAAATCCGTGTCTTCGAAATGTGTAGTCGGCGCCTCCGATGCCATCGAATGAAATTCTTGCTCATCAGGCACCGGGGCCGGAGCCGAGTCCGCCATATCGAAACTTGGCGAATGAAGCACGCGCTCCATGCCTTTTGGAAGGCTCACTGAAATCGGGGAGCCTGCAGGCAGATCACCCAGGAACTCGAGAGATATTTCGGTTGGCAAATCACCAAATCCAAACTCGTCCATCCCCGCAAGTTCTGGAGGAATGACCATTTTGACGTCGCGCCCATTCCCACCTGCTTTAATCTGGGGCGTGGGCGCGGCCGATCGAGGGCTTGCTCGAGGGCGATACTGTTCGGCTGGAGAGTCCGAGTCACTGCCTACAGAACCGAGTTGCACCGCCGGTTTTGGCCTTTTATCCTGCTCTACATCTGCAGCCCGCAAAGACCGATCAGGGATCGCCATCCCTGCGAGCTCGAGCACATCATCGTCAATGTCCGCATAGTTATAGGCGTACTCAGCATTACGTCGCGTTAAATCATCAGGCTGCCCGCCATTTCCAATTTGATTCCCCCCTGCCACGGGTACAGCTGGCGAGATGGTCGCTGGCACTTTTGGCGACGGAAACTCATCTGCAGCAGGCCCCGGGAACAATCGCGCATCATCAGCAAGCTCCGGTAGTGAAAACTCTGACTCGACAGCTTTGGGTTGCCGTCCGTCTTTCGCGCCGCCTGCGGAAGTATTTCCTCCCTTGCTCTGCTTTCCAGCAGCTGTCGTCTTAGCAGTGGGCGCATCCCGACCACCAATTTTGATCCCTTCTACAACTGCCTGCTGCTGCCCACTTACGACAATACCTTGCTCTGTTGTCGCTACTTGAGACGGGGCCCCAACAATCTTGATCTGAGGAGCGGACGCAGAACCCGGGGCCACCCTCTCCAGAGTGGCCTTTGCCACTTTTGTCCGTTGTGATGACTGCGGTGTTGATGGAGAGTTAGACGCGCTCGGCGGTGGGCTGGCCAATTGCGGAGCTACTGTCGTGGAAGTACCCGGTACGGCCGGCTTCGGCGCGGGATTGCCAAAGGGGTCTGCCCCTCCAGGCGCAGCGGAGAAATCAGGCACGCTCAAAGTCGGGGCGCTGAAAATTTCCGCCGCAGGTTTTGGAGCAAAGACATCAACAGTAGCGCCACCTAGGGAAAACATCGGCTCCATGGACGCCGGATTGCTTGCACCAGGAGCAGGGAAAGCCGCCAGTGGATCATTGGTTTTCGGTGCTACGCCCCCTCCTGGCAACGCAACAGCTCCGGTGTTGGAGTTAGCCTCAAATCTGGTTTCGTGCTCGCCTTCACCCACCACACCCGCAATGGATTGTGGTACTGGCTCGAAGGGAAAGAGCAGGTTGGACGCCGCCAACCTAACGCACTTCAACTTAATCGGCTTGGGACGTCCATCACTGAGCAGATCTGGAAAAACAGACCAGTAGATCGATCCATCTGGCGACCTTTCAAGGATATGGTGATCTAGCAGCACCTCTCCCAGTGCATCCGCACTACGCGGTACCGCCTTGACGCCTTTCTCATTCAACTCCTCTGTGATGTCCTTAACGCCCTGCACCCAGGCAACATAGACTCCATCACCGATAACCCACACTCGGTGGCCAACTTCATTAACCTTCCAGACACCGATGCTTTTCAGATGCCGCATCGTATCGACCACGAGCGACGAAACGGGCACGCCGATTCCCAGCGCTGATTTTCCAGATGCGTCGCCGCCCCACTTCCTGAGATCCGCCTCTACTGAAGTCGAGTCCGCCTTGATGACCAGCCCCGTTAGAATGCTCTTCTCGTCATCACAGGCGATCGCATTCACCATCGCGAAATAGAGATCCTGCCCCGCCTCCATGAGCCACAAACGCAACTCTTTTGGCAGAAGCCTATCTATCATCGTGGTCGACAGGTGCTTATGGACGTCGTGCCGATTTGGGTTCCAGTGGAAGAAGTAGCGCTCTACGCCATTCTCTTGCGCCCATTCCGGAATCGAGTTGGCGACCGGCTGCCAGATCTTTTCAGCTGAAGCATCGGTCACCCTCAGGTCGTAAAGCGGCTTGCCCACGTCATGCATAAGAGCAGCGAGCACCGCCGCCGCGTTCCATCGATCTCGTCTTTTGATTCGTTCGGCCGGGTACCGATCGTGGTCGAAACTCGTCACCTGGCACGCATTCAGCGCGTGCACCGCCACTTCAAGGGAGTGCGCCAGTAAACCGCCTGCCCCCCGGTGATGGTGTGCCTGTGATGCAGGTAGCATGTGCGCAAAGCTTGCGAAGGAGTCGAGTACCGGCAGGATCAAACGATTGAACTCCCTGGGAGGGAGCCCAATACCGCTGGCAATAGAGCGCACCTTTGCCGCGTGGGCATTCAGAAGAAATTTGCCAGGAACTCTGGCAGGCAGGCCGACCAAAAAAGGTGGGTACTTGAGCGAGGCCTCGTCGCCCCGCATCAAATACTTCTGCAGCTCGGGGTCTTCAAGCTCCAGCTCTTGAATCTGGTTGATAGTAAGACTGCGCTTGCCTTCGCGCCCAGCATCTATTGGGGGACGCGTAACGAGCCCCTTTAATAATCTAAGTAATTGCATGCAGTCCTCCTGATGCACGCATTCTGTCTACATGTCGGGTTAGCGGTGCCTGAATCCATACCACTTCGCGGGTCGGACTCACCACACCTGCACTTTGCACATCCATATGATCCCACTCACACACTATGGGAGGGCAATATGGTCCGGACAAAGGCATTCACTATCGCGGCTGCTGTATTTCTTACGGCCTGCACAAGCACCCACAAACATCCCTATGACCAGATCACTGAGGACGCCACGGCGTACGTGCCAGTGAGAGTTGCACACGAGTTTTACAGCAGCTGGGGTCATGATGGCCGCGGCGGCGCTGCGCTTCGGAAACCAGCGTACGAACACGTAATGGGCAGCGAGGATGATGTAATGACCACTCAAGGTAATTACGCGCAGTTACGCTCCGGACAGGGCACTGGCAACAGCGTAGTGGTGACCGCACTCAATCACGGGATGAACAAGGCCATCGACCAGGCACTTACCTTCGCACCACCCGATCAGCAACCCGCCCCCCGCTCCACTGCACTCAATGCCAGCAAAGAGGAATACGAAAGGGCCTATCGAAAGCTGTGCCGAGGCGCAGGAATGGAAATGACAGAGCGCGAGTGGGAGATTGTTGCCTTGGGAGGCCCACAGGGCGTTCCAGCGACGCTCCGCGGGAAGTGCCTTTCCTACAAATAGAACGTGGAACCGCAATCCAGAGCATAAGCCCGGCCGCACCGGGCTGTTTCTAGCCTAGAAGCAGATGAACTATCCACCAATACACGGGAGTGTCGTAGGTGGCCATCCCCAATAACACACCGATCATCGAGCCAAACACCAACTCAACAATGAGAAGGTATTTGAGCTGGACTCCCCATAAGCTCCCGTGCGCTGACTCCTCCAAACCTTCGGGAAGGGCGTGCAAACGATTCATTCTCAGCTGCAGGTCCAATCCAATATTATTCATGCTGCTTGTAGCTTCTGCCTTGCTCATTTTTTCGGCCTGCCCGTGATTATCTTGGCTACCAAAGACTTCCTCATGAGCAGCGAGCAACGATCTCAGCGAGATCCGTTTACGAAGTCGTTTTGCAAATTGCGCGGCCGGCTCTGCACTGCCCATGAATAGTCCCCTCACCAGTTGTGATTCAGGGACCGTACCAAAAATCAAGTCCGGCACAGGCCCTATTCGCCACCATTGGTGGGTCGGATGCCCCCCTTGGATAGCCGCAGTCAGCGGTAAGGTGGTCAGCGAGAACCGAAGAAGCACTTCGATGATTACCCGTCGCAATTGAACGCATGATCGGGACTCGTTGAACATCGCTCTCGTGTTCGGACCGGAGGCATTTTCTAAGCGCCATGCCGCCGCTTCACACCTGCACAAGCGAATTACGACGATGACGGAACATAATCAGTACGACGAAAACCAAGAAGGCAGTGCCCACCACCAGGCCCCAGCCAATGACCTGAGCACGTTCTGCGAGGTAGCTGTCGCGTCAGGTAATACCGGCAGTGTCGGGGAGACCAATCTCACTTGGTTGGCCCTTGATCTCATCGAGGAACAGGAAGGTTTCAATCTTCGTGACTATGAGCGGCCAGACACCGTAAAGCACATCGAACGGTTGGCGCTCGCCTGGGAGCGAAGCGAGCAGTTTCAGCCGATCGAAGTCCAAGTCGTCGACGGTCATTGCTATGTACGTGACGGACATTGCCGACTCCGTGCGGCCCGATTGGCCGCTTCTCGTGGCGCTCCCATCAAGCGCTTGCCTGTCATTGAGCTCAAGGGTAATGACCAGCTCGCCTGCGTGCGGATTCTGACCTCGAATGAGCAGCTCAAGCTCAGCATTATTCAGCGAGCGCATGGCTATCAACGCCTACGCAACTTCAATTGGCCGGATGAGCAAATCGCGTCACATATTGGCATGACCGATACCCACGTGCGCGAAACGCTGCGCCTGCTACTTCTCCCGGAGTCCATCCAGGTTCTGCTTGAAAAGGGCGTCATCAAGCCATTCCTCGCCCTTGACCTATGGCGGAAATATGGTGACGCGAGCGAACAAATCATTCTCGATGCCTACGAGGCGCGCAAGCGTGAGCAGGCTGAGCTGTTGGCCAAGGCAGCCATTGCCGGGAATGAGCTTCTGGCCACACCAGTCCAAGCAGTCGATCAGGCGCAGCCCGCGCCGATTCCTGAGCCAGAGATTCGCCTTACCAGTCGGCACATTTCAGCGCCGACAAAACGAATCGGTAAAAAGCTGATTACAAACATGACGTCGACCATGACCGGGATCTCGAAGCTCATGCGCGAGTCAGCGATTATCGATGCAAACAATGGAACCATTTCCGTCCAGATCCCGATCGAGGAATACGAGCGATTCATGTCGATCTCAAGCGAAGTTTCGAAGCATCGCCAGGACGAGCCTGCTGGCAAACCTGACAGCGATAACGACCAGCAGGTACTCGGGTTGGCTAGTTGATAGGAAGCCAGCCAATCGCCCACAGCATGTAAAGTCCCAAAGGGAAAAAGACGATGAGTAACACTTTTACTATTTCGCATACCCCGATGAACTCGGGTAAAGGCAAGACCCCAATAGCTGACGCTTATGAACAGACTCGGGCTGCACTCTGCGTGTATCAAGGTCTGCTGGCAACTGAACTGGGTGACGACGCAGAAAGCTACGAGCTGGCCTGTGCTTCCGTCGTCATGGGCCGGGTGAACGTCGGCATTGCATTCAGCGTGAAGGAACATCGCATCTACGCTCTGGTCTCGGACGATGGCCGACCTGATAAGCACTCTCTGCCGACATGGTTGCTGGACATGGCCAAATACCTGACGGAAATCTTGCAGACTTTCGTGGTGCCAGATCAGGGGAGTGAATTCACCTACTGGAGCGACAGCGAGCGTCGACGATTCATCGCCTACAAATTCAAAATGGCTGACGCTCCTGCGAGTATCGTGCCTGCTGGCACGGCGCCAAAATAAGCACGAAAAACCATGCTTATAGAGCTATAAAAATGCCCATCAGCTCCCAAAGCACCACCATTGCGAAATTGCACTCCACTTGACCACCTGATTGCATCGGTACTGACCACTCGTTTGCATTGCACGTGACCAGGCGATTGCATTCGATCAGACCACCGATTGCATCGGCTTTGACCAGCACGCTTAGTAAACATGATCGGTAGAGAGCTGCCCATTGCTGCCGCTGGCGAAAGGTAGTCATCGGCCGATTCTGTTGAAAAAGTCGGCCATGGTTTCCGCAGTTGAAAAGTACGCGTCCGAGATTGAAATCTTTACTTTTAGCAGAGGTTTCCAGAAGCAGATTTCACGTAGCAGCGTGTAAAAAAGGCGTTTTCACCGGTCAATGATCAGGCAGCTTTGGATGACCGATTTTTTCAACAGAATCGGCCAAAAGCTGCCTGTCACGAAATGTACAAGTCGACCCATAGCGGCAGGTTAGAGTGTCTACGAAATTAGGGGCGATTCACCCACTCTCCTTCCACTCTGAGCCAGGACTGGATCTTGATGAGTGAGAGCCGCTCCAATAAGTACTCCTGCAAAAGCAGCGGAGACCAGCCCGAACAAAAGGGCCAGTCGATCCACAACACCTAGCCTCTGACCGTGCCAGTTTTAATCACTCGCGCAATGGGACAGGCATCGGCTCCAGCATGACTGGCCTTGCCGCATCTTCTGCTAGCTTCGCAACCGGATGCTGCGAAACAGCAAACACCACTTCTCCATGCTCCAACTGATCACCAAAATCCGTTTTGATCATGCGTATCAGTGACCAGGCAAGCACTCCAAGCACCGGAATCAAAGGAAGCGCCACAACGATGGTAGAAGTTTGCACAGCCTTGAGTCCCCCAACCTTAATCAGGCCAATGCCAATCACAGCCAGAAGCAGCGCCCATACAATCCTCAACCAACGTTGCGGTTCTTCATAGCCGCTAAGTTCGTAAGAAGTAACAGACGCCAGGACGTAAGCTGCCGAATCCAACGTAGTCGCGAGAAACACGAAACACAGCAACACGAACCCAGCGATGACAACGCTGGACATCGGCATGGTTTTTAGAATGGCAAGGACGGCTGCGGGGATACCTTGCTGGGTCAGGATCGCACTGATATCCAGCACGCCCGACAATTGCAGGTTCAATGAGTAGCCACCCCAGACGGCAAAGAATACCCAACAACCCAAACTGCCCCAGACCAACTCAGCAATGATCAACTCCTTGATGGTGCGGCCGCGTGAAATCCGCGCCACGAACAAGCCCATCATCGGTGCGTAGGCTATCCACCAGGCCCAGTAGAAGATGGTCCAGTCTTGTGGGAACGAGCCTTTGGCAATGGGATCAGTCCAGAGGCTCATGTGGACGAAGTTGTTGATCATCAATCCGAGGCTATTGGCCCAACCGTTGAGCAGTATCAGCGTCGGGCCAATGACCGCGACGAACGCCAGCAACAGCAGAGCCAGATAGACGTTGATATCGCTGAGTAATTTGATGCCCTTGCTCAGGCCAAACCAGACACTCATACCGAACATCAGGGTCCAGAGGGCAAGTATGACCATGTCAAATGTGAAGGATGGTTGAACGCCAAAAACATCACTTGCAAGGGTCGACACCAGTGGCACTGCCAGACCAAGGGACGTCCCCACGCCACCGACAATGCCGAACACTACCACGGTATCCAATAACACCCCTAACCAGCCATTTGCCTTGTCCCCCAGGACACCACGCGCGGCAACCGACAGGCGCACCCCAGGTTGCCGACGCACATACATGGAGTAGGCAATGGGCAACGCTGGTAGACAGTAAAACGCCCACGGCGTCAGGCCCCAATGGAACTGTCCGTAGGTCAGCGCCCATTCGGCTGCCTCACGGCTATGGGCCGCAACATTCATGGGGGGGCTATTGAAATAGTAGATCGGCTCGACCCAGGCCCAGTTGACGATGGCAATACCAATGCCGCCGCAGAAAATCATTGCCACCCAACTGAAGTAGGAAAACTCGGGAGCATCCCCCTCCCGGCCAAGACGGATGTTTCCGTAACGTCCGAAGGCGAGCCACAGCAGGAATGTAACAACCGCCAATCCCGACGCCAGGTATAGCCAGCCGAAACTCCCGGTGGAGAAGGCGAACATCTGGTTGATGATCGCTTCGCCCGACTTGGGGAAAGCAAGTAGGGGGATGGTGATGCCCAGTATTACAATCAGTGAGGGCCAGAACACTCGTCCATCGAGCGCAGCCCCAGTACGGACCTTATTCATTTTTCAAGACTCCTCAGAAGCGCATACCTTCCACGAAAATGGAAAGCCTGGAAGCCGGATCAACTCCGGAAATAGTCCAAAGGGTCGATCGGTCATCCGCTTGACAGGAGGTGTTGGGAAGAGCAGCAGAGCGAGAACTTCTTGTGTTTTTTGTTCATTATCGTCTCTCGGTTATTTGGATTACCGCAGCGAATTAACGCCGCACAGGTAACGCTGAATGAGGCGAGTTTCAGCGACCAGACGGCAGCCAGGCAGCGCCGGCCGGTCGCCGCGACCTGTCATTTCATGGTTGGCATAGAGAACTCGACGCCCTCGCGCACACCCGAAGATGGCCAGCGCTGCGTCACGGTTTTGCGACGGGTGTAGAAGCGCACGGCATCTGGTCCGTAGGCATGCAGGTCCCCAAACAGTGAACGCTTCCAGCCACCGAAACTGTGATAGGCCACCGGTACCGGTAACGGTACGTTGATACCGACCATGCCAACCTTGATGTTGTCGGAGAAGTACCGGGCAGCCTCACCATCGCGGGTGAAAATACAGGTGCCATTGCCGTACTCATGGTTGTCGATCAGCGCCATCGCGTCTTTCATGCTGGCGACGCGCACCACCTGCAGTACCGGGCCGAAGATTTCTTCCTTGTAGCTGACCATCTCCGGGGTTACACGATCGATTAGGGTGCCGCCGACGAAGAAGCCGCCCTCATAGCCTGGAACACAGGACTCGCGGCCATCGACCACGACAGTAGCGCCCTGCTCTTCTGCGCTGTTGATATAGCCGATCACCTTCTGCTGATGCTGGCGCGTAATCACCGGGCCGAAATCGTTCTTGCTGTCGGTATGCGCACCGACTTTCAGGCTTTGCATGGCCACCTGCATTTTCTCGACCAATGCATCCGCAGCGGCATCGCCCACCGCAACAGCTACCGACAGGGCCATGCAGCGTTCACCAGAAGAGCCAAAGGCTGCACCGAGAAGCTGATTGACAGCATTGTCGATGTCGGCGTCCGGCATCACGATAGCGTGGTTTTTTGCCCCGCCCAGCGCCTGACAGCGCTTACCGTGGGCAGTAGCTGTGGAGTAGATGTATTCGGCAACTGGTGTCGAGCCAACGAAACTTACCGCCTGAACGCGGGGGTCGCGAAGGAGGATGTCTACTGCTTCCTTATCACCGTTGACAACGTTCAGTACGCCTTTGGGCAGGCCGGCTTCATGGAGCAATTGGGCAATGTACAGGGTGGAACTTGGATCACGTTCCGACGGTTTGAGGATGAAGCAGTTCCCGCTAGCGATCGCCATAGGGAACATCCACAGCGGCACCATGACCGGGAAGTTAAACGGTGTAATCCCCGCGACCACTCCCAGCGGTTGGAATTCGCTCCAGGAGTCGATGTTAGGCCCGACATTCTTGCTGTGCTCGCCCTTGAGCAACTCAGCGATACCGCAGGCGTATTCGACATTCTCGATGCCGCGTTGTAGCTCGCCGGCAGCATCGTGCGAGATTTTCCCATGCTCTTCGCCAACCAATCGGCAAATGGTTTCGGCGTTCTGTTCCAGAAGTTCCTTGAAGCGAAACATCACTCGCGCACGCTTCATTGGCGGCGTGTCACGCCACGCGGGGAATGCCGCTTCTGCAGCCGCGATAGCACGCTCTACGGTCTGCGCAGACGCCAGTGCAACCTGGTGAGAAACTTCGCCGGTTGCGGGGTTGAAAACGTCCTGGGTGCGTTTGGCGTCGGTGATGGTGTCGCCGTTGATCAGGTGGCCTACGGTGGTCATGAAAACACTCCTCGTACAGTCAAGACAGGTTCGAAAAAAGGTGCGGGATTACCAGAGATTGCGGTACAGCTCGACCATTTCGGCTTCGCTGGGGACTCGGGGGTTATTGCCTGGCGAGCCGGATGCCAGCGCCTGGCTGGCCATGGTCGGCATCAGCGCGAAAAATTGCTCACGGTCTATGCCGAATGCCGCCGGCGTAGGAACATTCAACTCGCGGTTGATCGCTTCCAGTTCAACCAGCAACTTCTCGACCGCAAAGTCATCGCTATCCGAGGAGGTGGCAACACCCATCGCCCGGGCGCAATCGGCGTAACGTCGCTGCGCCGAGGGAATGGAGTAAGCGGTAACGGCAGGCAGCAACATGGCATTGGAAAGCCCGTGCGGTACATGGAAGAACGCACCGATGGGTCGACTCATGCCGTGCACCAGCGCGACAGACGCCGACGAAAACGCCAGGCCAGCCAGAGTCGAGCCCAGCATGACGGCTTCACGGGCATCGCGATCATCGCCGTGGTGATAAACCTGCCTAAGGTTCGGCCCGATCAGACGCATGGCCGCCAGCGCCTGTGCATCGCTGAACAGGTTGGCCTTCTTGCTGACATAAGCCTCGATCGCATGGGTCAGCGCATCGATTCCAGTGTCGGCGGTAACCCGCGGCGGCAGGCTCAAGGTCAATTCGTAATCCACCAATGCAGCCACAGGCATAAAGCCTGCGCCGACGCAGAGCATTTTTTCGTCGCTCTGCTCATCGGTGATGATGGTGAAACGCGTCACTTCCGAACCGGTCCCCGCAGTGGTAGGAATGGCAATAATGGGCAAGCCGCTTTCTGTCACGTTTCTGGGGAATTTATAGTCGCGCATGACACCGCCGAATCTGGCGAGAATGCCAATCGCCTTGGCACTGTCGATGGGGCTACCACCACCCAGCGCAATGATGCTGTCGTACCCCCCATCACGGGCAACGGCAACACCGGCCTGGATCGAGGCGACCGTGGGCTCGGGTACGGTGTCGTAGAACACGTCGGCATTAAGACCTTGGCTGGTTAGGGCATCGCAAATGCGCTGCGCATAGCCCAACTCCACCATCATGCGATCGGTGATAATCAGAGGCCGAGAGCAGCAGAGGCTGGCCAGAATCTGCGGAATCTGTTGGCTAGCACCGGCTCCGGTTTGAAGGATGCGCGGAAGAATACTCGCGTAAGTCATGGTGCATTCTCTTTTCAGGACATGAGCGTGCCCGCAAGCAGGCTGGGCAACTCGTGTGTGAAGGATGGGTTGTCGTGGTCGGCGGCTCATTTCAGCTTCGATTGGAACCGCCGTGAAGCGTTTTGCCAGTCAGTTGGGCAGGTACGTTTCGCTCCAGCTCTCTCCGATGGCGCCGCTTTCCAGCAGCGAATGAATCTGCTCGGCGGAATATCCATAGCGCGCCAACACCTTGCGTGTTGAAGCACCAAACTTCTCCGCTGGCGCCAGCGCTCGGATCAGATGCGCGCGCGGACGGATTGCGTACGGATCAAGTTGGGTAATGCGGTGCCCACTTGGGTGGTCGCTGTACACGCTGAAGGCATAACTACCAACGCTGGTTCCTGGGAGACCATCTGTCGGACGGCTGTGTCGCTGGCGCAGGTTGTCGATATTGTCGGGCACCGCCGCTGCAATATTGGCAGCCTGCAAGCGATCCTGAAGCCTGATACCGCCCATCCGACTGAATGCCTGACTGAGGAAGGCTGCGCGATCAGGCGTGGCGATCACACCTGCCAACTCGACAATGGCAGCAAACTTAGGTAAATCGGACTCGTCGGCATCCAGGTAGATCCAACCGTCCGCCGTGCGATAGAAACGCGACAGATCGCTGTAGCCGAATGCTTCGCGACCGCTCGGTTCATCAAAGGGACCACGTCCTACAAAGTCATAGCAGAACGGAATCTGCACCAGGTTTCCGAGCGCAGCCAAAGACGTACGTGCACGATAAACTTCGCCAGTGTGATGCTTGCGGTACAACGCAGTGGCCACGCCCAGCGCGGCGGCGAAACCGCACATCACATCGATTGTGCCGACATGCGCATGTTCTTCTGGGGTGTCCATGCCACCACCGAATCGCAGCATGATGCCCGTGGTTGCCTGGATCAGATCGTCATAGCCGAGGTAGTCCGTACGCGGGCCACGACGCGGTCCGCCAAAACAGTCGAGCTGGCAGAAAATCACGCCGGGATTAACTGCCTGCAGGCTCGCCTCATCCAGTCCCAGTGGCGCCAGTTGGCGGTCGGGGGCATTCATGACAATGACATCGACTTCACGAACGAGACGATTGAAGACCTCACGCCCATCTGCTTGGTCGAGGTCAACCAGGATGCTTTCTTTGCCACGCGCCGAAGAGAGGCCAAACACGACCGTGTTCCATGGATCGTAGTTCGGAACCACCGGGTCGAGTTTGATCACCTCTGCGCCAAATCGGCCCAGGAACGAGGTTGAATGCGGTCCGGCAATCACGTTGGTGAGGTCGAGTACTTTTACACCGTCCAACCATCCGCCGGGGCTGTCGAGTTGAGGTGCTGGCAATATCGGCGCCGGACGCTCTTGCAACGTTGCCAGCGCCTCGTCGAAAGAGACATCCCGGCGGGACAGGGGCTTGAGCATGGTCTCAGCACAACCCTCCAGCCAGGCCAGCGGACCTGGTTGTTTCATTACGCCATACTCGTGGTCATTCACCTCGACGACCAAGCCTGCCGTATTGGCGTGCTCGTCATGGAGCCATTCCTGAGTGGAGCGGTGTGCGGCCCCCGGAAAGCGTCCCTCGCCAAAAATGACCTCCCACTCTGTTGCCGTTTTAGTGAGAAACACCTCTTTCATTCGCACCGAGATACGCGCAGCCCAATCGGCAGGGAGCGGATAGACGCCCAACGACGCATCGCCCTCCCATTGATCCATAGACAAGTACGGATCGCTCACCTTAGGCAGACCGGCGGCGAGCATCTCCTCGTACAAGCCCATCGCCTGCAGACAACGCTTGGCATGTTTGCGGTGAGAAGGGCAAACCGCATAGAACTTGCGGCCATCTGCGCATTCATAGGTGCGATAGAACGGATCGAGATAGTCTTGCAGTTGCTCGTAGCTGAGGTTCATCGGCAAGTTTTGCGCTTTGCGCCGTTCACTTTCCTTCTCGCGCAAAGTCTTGTACCGCAGTGGGTAGCCGTCGATCTTGATGGAGTTATAGGACAGCCCCTCCATGACTGCAGCAGCCAGCGGCACTTCGATTTCATCACCAACACCGCTCTTTTCCCGTGCCTGTAACGCAAGTACCACGGACGAAACGGCGAGCATGGTTCCGTAGGCCGAAGCCAGTGGCAGCGGCGAGAAGCTCGGGTTGATACCCATCAACACACGGTTCTGCCCCATGTCGGTAAACACCCCGGACGCCGAGGCAATCACCGACTCGGTGGCACGCCATTCGCGGCGAAGTTGGTCGTTGTTGGCGAAGCCCGGAATGGACAGCGTGATCAGTTCTGGACGGGTGCGGCGGATCTCGGTGAAATTCAAACCGAGGTCAATCATTACCCCCGGACGAAAGTTCTCGATAACGATGTCTGCCTGTGCAATCAGTTCACGCACCTGGCGCAACCCATCAATGCTTTTCAGATCCAGACGCAGGCAGAGTTTGTTGCGATTGAGCGTGGCATTGGCCGGGCTGTCCCAGAGTGGGCCAGCAGGTGGGTCTATATGAATGACCGTAGCGCCAAGATCGGCGAGGATCATGGCCACCGCAGGACCGGCGATGTACTGCCCGAAATCGATGACGTTGACGCCCTGCAGAGGCAGTTTCTTAGCGTTTCCCATGAGGTAACCCTACGTAGCGCCGTGTAGGTCACGCGGACCTAACGCGGTTTATTGTTATTGTGAGTGCCTTGAGTAAACCGTTCATCCGGCCTGGCTTTCAGTACCGGCTGCTTGCGATCTGAGTGCTACTGTCAGAGAAATGCTCCACGACGGAAAGCAATAAAAAATGCCCCTAAGGGGGCATTTTTCTTATGGCTGTAATTTTCCTCTTATTGCTCGTAATCCTCCTGACTGCCAGACTTGGTCGCATTTCTGAAGTCTGTGGCCTCTGCACAAAGCCACTCGGCAAAAGCGGCCGCATCCGGGTTGACCATGCTGTGCGCGGCGTATACCAAGTAGAACGCCTCCTTCGTGGTGACCTCACTGCCAAAGGGCGCAACCAAACGACCGCTATCGAGCAAGTGCCTCACCAGCGATGAGCGAGCTAATGCGATACCCTGTCCCAACTCGGCCACTTCCAGCGCGGAAATCAGCGTGTCGAATTGCAACCCTTGAGATGAGTCGACATCCTCGGCACCGCTTTTCTTCAACCAATATCCCCAACCGTCTTCATACCCCAGCACATGCAGCAACTCATGCCGAATCAAGTCCTGTGGCTGGTTGAGAGGCGGCTCCCCTGCTGCAAGCGCCGCGGAGCAAACCGGCACCAGTGTGTCCCAGGTCAGACGCTCGGACTTGAGTCCCGGCCAACGACCTTGCCCGTAGCGGATATCCAGATCAGCGTCCGATTCAGAGTCTTCGACCCAGATGCTGCTAGCAATTCTCAGGTTGATCTGAGGGTACAAGCGGCGAAACTGAGGTAGGCGCATCGCTAGCCAATGGGTAAAAAACACCAGGCTGCTGCGCACGATCAAAGCGCTGCGATGACCCTGCCCGAAAATCTCATCGGTCGCCGCTGCGAGGCGCTCGACCGACTCCCGCACGACTGGAAAGTAGGACATTCCGGCCTCAGTCAGTTCGAGCCCGCGCGGTAGGCGCTTGAACAGAGCCGCGCCCAATTGCGACTCAAGGGCCTTCAATTGTTGGCTGATAGCCGCTTGAGTCAGATTGAGCTCTTGGGCAGCATGCGTGAAGTTCAATAGACGCGCTGAGGCTTCGAAAGCCCGCAACCAGTTCAACGGAGGAAGACGCTTTTTCATGGATCACCCAGGCTTCGATCGAAGCACTTGATCAATTGATGATTGACATTAGAGACAACCAGTCTAAATTAACTCGCATGACCACTATCAAGCCAGTCGTCCGTAGAGGACGCCCTCCGAAAGTTGCCCGCGAACATGCCGACACACGGGATGCGCTCCTGCATTGCGGGATGGAAATCCTCACGGAGCAGGGTTTAGCCGCAACCTCTATCGACACCGTACTCAAACTTATCCAAGTTCCCAAAGGCTCGTTCTATCACTATTTCGATAGTAAAGAAGCCTTCGGTCACGCAGTGCTTGGGCACTATGCCCAGTACTTTGCGCGCAAGCTTGATCGCTGTTTTCTAGACTCGCGCTTCACGCCACTGCAGAGGGTGTCCAACTTTGTCGAAGACGCCAAAGCCGGCATGACCAAGTACCAGTTCAGACGCGGTTGTCTGGTCGGCAATCTGGGCCAAGAGGTGTTGGTACTGCCGGAAAGCTTTCGCCAGCAATTAGACGCGGTACTGCACAACTGGCAGAACCGCTTGGCCATCTGCCTCGGTGAAGCGGTACAAGCAGGAGAGTTATCCAGCGACTGCGATTGTGACGCCCTTGCCGAATACTTCTGGATTGGTTGGGAAGGCGCAGTACTGCGTGCACGCCTAGTTCAAGGGGTTAGCCCTCTGGATGTGTTCATCAATGGTTTTCTTGCAGGCATCACCCGGTGACTGCTTGCGCCAATTTAAAGACGACCGGTCTAAATTAAGGAGTCGCTATGTTCAAAGCCATTCTCATCGACAGAAAAGACACAAATTATCAGGCCCGCATGGCCGAACTGGACGAATCACAATTGCCTGCCGCAGACGTTACTGTGCGCGTGGCATACAGCACACTGAACTTCAAAGATGCTCTCGCCATCACCGGCCAGAGCCCAGTTGTCCGACAGTTCCCGATGATTCCAGGTATAGACCTTGCGGGTACCGTGGAGAGCAGCGCCCACCCCGCCTATAAGCCGGGTGACCGGGTACTGCTGAACGGTTGGGGGGTGGGTGAAAGCCACTGGGGTGGGCTCGCGCAGAAAGCTCGAATCAATGGCGACTGGCTGATTCCCCTGCCCAGCGGCATTGATGAGCGTCAAGCCATGGCGGTTGGCACCGCAGGCTACACGGCGATGCTCTGCATCATGGCGCTTGAACGTCACGGCTTGGCTGCCGATCGTGGCAAGGTCTTGGTAACGGGGGCAAATGGCGGCGTCGGCAGCTTTGCGATCAGTCTGCTGGCACAGCGTGGCTATTCAGTGATTGCCTCCACTGGTCGCCCGACTGAAGCGGATTACCTACGCTCTCTAGGCGCAGAAACTATTATCGATCGCGCCGAACTCTCCGAACCTGGCAGACCATTGGCCAAGGAGCGCTGGGCCGCGGCCATCGACTCGGTCGGTAGCCATACACTGGCAAATGTCTGCGCAGCCACCCAAGCCGAAGGGCTAGTGGCTGCCTGCGGCCTGGCACAAGGCATGGACTTCCCCTCGAGCGTTGCGCCCTTCATTCTGCGCGGCGTCAGCTTGCTGGGCATCAATAGCGTTACTCAGCCATTCGCAAGGCGCGTCGAGGCTTGGGAACGAATTGCAGCAGAGTTTGACTTGAGCAACCTGGCACTCATCACTCGGGAAATCGGTCTGCAAGAAAGCATTGCTGCGTCGAGCGATCTTCTTAAAGGTAAGGTCCGCGGCCGACTGATTGTGAACGTGGACGGTTGACTCGAATGCTCAGAGAACACCCCGACGAGGCTGACCGGCCGCTTCTGGCCGATTCTGTTGAAAAAGTCGCTTCTTCCAGACTGCCCGCACACTGACCGCTGAAAACGTCTTTTTTACTCGCCACTACGCGATATCTGAGCCCGGAATTTCCTGTTCAACGCAAAGATTTCAATCTCAAGCGCGTACTTTTTGTCGTGGAAACCATGACGGACTTTTTCAACAGAATCGGCCGTTCTCTGCCGATCGTCACAACGGCGTGTACTGGTCAAGTCGAATGCAAACGGTTGGTCAGCACGGATGCAAATGGCTGGTCAGTGGCAATGCAAATGAGTGGTCACGTCCATGCAATTACGCAACCATAGCTTGGGGTACACACCTACCTTGAAGGGGTAGCCAGAAGATACTTCTGCCACCCCCTTTAAATTTTCCTTCCTCATCGAATGCGCTGCCCCACTGGGCAATTCGATCTTTTAGGGCAGGATACGCAAACCCGTTCGTGCGGGTGCCTTGGGGCAGCGCGCAGCCCCTCCCCTCGCAACATCCAATACCTATTCCAGAGGGAAATCACCTGAGCGCTGGATAGCAGCGTCACAGGCTTGTATACGGTGCGCGTCGAATTCGAGATTCGAATGAATCCTGTCCCTGACACTGGTAGGTTTCGCCCAAACAGTGATTGCGACTGCCGGGCCAGGATGAACGCGTAGACGCTCAACTGAATCACATCCTTCATGTAGACCGCTTCGCTTTTTCTGCGCTTGGTGTCTACGGGCACCAGCCATCCATTCGCCAAAAACACCTGATCACCCCGGCCATGCAGGGGGACAGGAATCTCAGTTGCCAAGTCGCGCTCAGAAAGGACTACTCGCCCCCCTCTCAGTGCATCCGGGAGATCTTCACTCCAGGCTCCAATTGCACGATTCATCTACTCACCTTTTCTTTTTTCACACCACTACAGTACCCCTGTCTCGGAAAGTGCAACCCCTATGCTGTAGCTCCAACCAGCCACAATAAAAGTTGCAGTTCAGGAGAACGTGAGAGCCTATAGGCGTAACTACAGGAACCACGAGGTGAACCTATGAGCGGTAAACGCAACGGCCGCCATCCAAGGTCAGTATCGGCAACCGAGCTGTCGAAGCTCGGCCAGTGTGAATTGATGGTTGCACTAAACCTGCCCGACGCAGCATCACAAGAGATGAAAGCAATGGCACGCCAGGGCGAGGCTGAGCATGAGCGTTTTCACCTGCGGGCTGTCCTTAATGCCGGCACAGCCGATGAGGTCGCACGGCTGCGCAAGTAACACCAACAAGGGGGCAGATTGCCCCCCAGCGACCCGATCCTGAAGGCAATGTTGCTCTAAGTTTCCTCAGGGCTAAACATTGTGTTTGATCTCGTCATCGTTGAATCGCCGAATAAGATTAAGAAAATCCAGAAATTTCTAGGGGACTCCTTCAAGGTTTCCGCTAGCGTCGGGCACTTCCGAGACCTTCCACTCAGGAGGATGGGGGTAGAAGCCCCAAACTTCGTACCTGACTATGAGATAAGTGAAGACAAAAAAAAGGTCGTATCCAACCTGAAGAAGTTAATTCAGAAGGCAAATATGGTGTACCTCGCCACCGACCTTGATCGCGAGGGTGAAGCCATTGCTTGGCACCTGAGGGAGGTCCTCAAGCCCAAAAAATACCGAAGAATTAAGTTTAACGAAATCACCCAGAAAGCCCTGACTGAAGCTATCTCCAAGGCCGGCGACATCGACATGATGTTGGTGGCAGCCCAAGAGGCACGCAGAGTTCTGGATCGCATCGTTGGGTACACTGTCTCACCGCTGCTGACCGAGCTATCCGGGGCCGGTGTCAACCTATCCGCTGGACGCGTTCAGTCGGCAGCCCTTTTGCTTCTGGTCGAACGAGAACAGGCGATCGCCGGTTTCGTCTCGGTCGACCACTACAAGCTGAAAGTGAGCTTTCCCTGGCCAGGTAAACAAACGGTTTGGACTGCTGAATGGCAACACAAGGCGCTCCAAGCAGCCATGGGAGTTGAGCAAACCGACCTTTTCACGCATGCCGCCTATCTGCAAAGCCTCGCCGAAGCCATTAAGAGTCAGCCTGCCTTCATGGTTTACAAGATAGAGAGCCGAGAGGAGGACAGAAAGGCGCCGGCGCCCTTCACTACATCGACTCTGCAGCAAGCCGCAAGTGTAAAGCTGGGTATGGACGTGGACCAGACCATGAAGAAGGCCCAAGCGCTCTTCGAAGCAGGTCTGATCACCTATCACCGCACCGACAGCCCCAACCTTTCCGAAGAGTCGGCCCAAGAAATTCGTGCATGGCTCACTGGGAAGGGACATGCGGTCCCTGCAGCACGCAACACTTGGGCGTCCAAAGCTGACGCCCAGGAAGCCCACGAAGCCATTCGACCGACAGCAATCGACATTACACCGTCCGATTTTGCGCCGGACAGCGATGAGATGAAGCTCTTCAAGCTGATCTGGCTCCGCGCGGTGGCAAGTCAGATGGTGCCGGCCAAGTTTCATGCGACTAAGGCTCTGCTCCTCTCGGCCGTCAAAGTGAAAGATCACAACCTGCAGTTCCTGGCAAAGGGCCGAGTCCTATTGAGCCCGGGATGGATGGTGCTGACCCCAGACGACGCAGTGGAAGACAAAGACGAGGGCAATGAGGACGACGCCGACAAATCACTCCCGGAGCTGCAGGAACAAGCACGACTCCAATGCAGCGAAGTACAGGCCGTCACAACCGCAACTAAGCCTCCGCCGCGGCTCACGGACGCCTCGCTCACAAAACTGCTCGAGTCCATGGGGATTGGTAGGCCCTCGACTTTCGCGTCGATTGTGGCCACGCTTTACAAGCGTGAGTACATTCGCAAGGAAGGGCGCAAGCTTTACGCGACACCACTCGGAATAGGCGTGATCAGTATCTTGAAAGGCCGGTTCAGCTTCGTCAGCTACGACTTTACGAAGATGATTGAGGAAGCCTTGGACCAAATTGCCACCGGGAAAGCATCGTACCTGGCCGTCGTTGGTTACCAACACCAGGTGCTCACGGGTGAAGTGGAAAAGATCAAAGCCGACCCGGGCATCTCTGCAACGGTGGCTGAACATAAATCAGAGATGTTCGGCGACCAGGTCACTTGCCCTATCTGCGAGTCTGGTGTTCTTCGCCGGCGAGCCACCAGTTCGGGGGCATTCTGGGGATGCTCCAAGTACCCGTCCTGCACCGCGTCCTGCAATGACATCAAGGCACGGGGCAAGCCGCCTGAACCTGATCTCTCAACCATCCGCACCAAAGACACCTCAGCTGAGAACGGCGCACCTAAGCCGGAGCGCATCATTTCTGTGGAGAATTGCCCAAAGTGCAAGAAGAAGAAAATGTCGCTGCGACCAGGTTCAAAGGGACCGTTCTGGGGATGCCTTGGCTACCCTTCATGCAAGGGTACGGCGCCGGACGATGGCGGCAAGCCATTGATTGCTGCGCCATAAGCAAATTGATTGCTGCGCCATAAGCAATCTGAGTTCGCCCCTTTAACGGGGCCTGATCGGGGGTTTCCTTCGATACCACATCGGGATAATGCGCCGATCAGACAGAGGCTCTTGAACCACTATGTGTATCGACGGCGCAATCGCGGTAACCAGCTACTCATCAGCAAACGCAAAGCTTCCTATTGAGATCGGGATTGCCACGGGTACCAACACCCTTAACGTCGTGATTGGTGTCGTGCCGGGCGTTATCGAGATCCATTCGGGTGATGAGGTTAAGGCTGGTCTCAGCGCCCTCGAAATGGAAGCCATTGGCCTCCAACCCACCAGGGCATGCGAGCTGATCAATGATTTCCTGATCGGGGGTGTTGTGGGCTGTCGGGAAGCACGTGTCAAAGTGGCTTTGCAGCAACTTTATAAGATCGCCGGGCACCACATGGAATTTCAGTTAGAGGAGCTTGGTGACCTCGACATTTCGCCTCCGACCTTTGATCAAGGTGCTTGCGCAGAAATGGAAGCTCGTAGGCTTGTGTTCCTAGCCAGGCAAAGTAAGAGCAGGGGCGCCTCACATGTTCGACACTGACGTTATACCCCAAGAGACGAAGGAAAAACTTCAACGTCTCCTGGACCTAACCGCGTCACTTGAAAGGGTCAATTCCAAGGTGATGCACGGCCAACAACCGACTACTGAAGATTTCCTGCTGCTAGGGGAAGGTCGCCGAGAATTTGGGGATCTGATCGCACACTTCGGCCTGCGACCGCCGGGCAATTCACGCCCATAGCTGCATCTAATGTATAGGGTAATTTCTTGTTTCGTTCTGACAGCACAAGCCAACCAAAAGGGGCGCCAAAGTGAATAAAAATCAGCTCGTAGAAAAAATCTCAACTCGGGCGGACGTTTCGAAAGTCGCCGCTGGAAAAGCTCTTGATGCACTGATCGATGCTATTACCAAAACTCTGGCAAGTGGTGGCGCCGTTACGCTCGTTGGCTTCGGTACTTTCAGCGTCGTGGACCGTCCTGAACGTATCGGTCGGAATCCCCAATCCCCCCGGTGTCAGGATAGTTGTCGCCTCTCCGATTTTTCCTAAAAAAGCATATCGGGGGCGGAAAGAGACTGGTCGTGCCGTACTATTCACCTGAACGCAGAGCCGCATTACTTAAAATGCTGCTTC
>NZ_JASCOM010000159.1:0-13763 GCF_029959925.1 Pseudomonas sp. PS02303 | reverse complement strand
GCTTGCTCCCGCTGGACTGCGCAGCAGTCCTATTTTGGGGCCGCTTCGCAACCCAGCGGGAGCAAGCTCCCTCGCCACAGTTGTACAGTTTGCTTTAGAACATCGGTCTGGCCGCAGCAATCGCCACCAGCACCAACCCGACAATCAAATTGATCCCCACCAACTTGCGAATCTTCCCCAGCGTCGCAGCCCCGGTCGGCCAATCCTGTGCGCCCACCGCCGTGCGCAACTCTGGAAGCAGCAACGCTTGAATCCGGATAAACAGCGCGGTCATCACCACATACAAGCCCATCATCACCTGCACATACCGCGGCGCCGCCTCAAACCCGGCGTATTGCAGATGAATCATGCCCACGCCACTGATCGGCAATAGCACCACCGCGACCCAGACCCAGCGGAAAAAACCTTGAAACACTTCCACCCACAGCTTCAAACGGGCAGGCCCCTCCAGCGCCTTCATCGCTGCAGGCCGCAAGACCATCCAGGCGAAAAACATACCGCCGACCCACACCAGGGCGGACAGGACGTGCAGGGTGTAAACGATGCCAAAAGGTGTCATTGAGGTACTCCGTTCTGCGCGGGATTAATTAGCGGGGTATGATAGCGGCCCATACGAACCACTGAAAATTTATCCAGCGTTTTTTGCGCCCGACAATCCATGATCAGCACCGAACTCAAAACCACGATCCAGGGCGCCTACTCGCGTTTTCTTGAAGCCAAGAGCCTCAAACCACGCTACGGCCAACGCCTGATGATCGCCGAAATTGCCAAAGTCCTCGGTGACATCGACACCGACGACGAAGGCCGGCGCAGTGGCGACCCCGCGATTGTCGCGGTGGAAGCCGGCACCGGTACCGGTAAAACCGTGGCCTACAGCCTGGCGGCGATACCCACCGCCAAGGCCGCCGGCAAACGCCTGGTCATCGCCACGGCCACCGTGGCCCTGCAAGAGCAGATCGTCTACAAGGATTTGCCCGACCTGATGCGCAACAGCGGGCTGAATTTCAGCTTCGCCCTGGCCAAGGGGCGCGGGCGCTACATGTGCCTGTCCAAGCTCGACATGTTGCTCCAGGAAGGTCACGCGCAAACCGCCACGGCTCAGCTGTTCGGAGAAGAAGGTTTCAAGATCGAGGTCGATGAAGCCAGCCAGAAGCTCTTCACCAGCATGATCGAGAAGCTCGCCGGCAATAAATGGGACGGCGACCGCGACAGTTGGTCCACCGCCCTGGAAGACGCCGACTGGGCGCGCCTGACCACCGATCACAGCCAGTGTACTAACCGTCATTGCCCCAACTTCGGCCAGTGCGCCTTCTACAAGGCCCGCGAAGGCATGGGCAAGGTTGACGTGATTGTCACCAACCACGACATGGTCCTGGCAGACCTGGCGTTGGGCGGCGGCGCCGTGCTGCCGGACCCGCGCGATACCATTTACGTATTCGACGAAGGCCACCACCTGCCGGACAAGGCCATCGGCCATTTCGCCCACTACACGCGCCTGCGTTCCACCGCCGACTGGCTGGAAACTACCGCCAAGAACCTCACCAAACTACTGGCCCAGCATCCGCTGCCGGGTGACCTGGGCAAGTTGATCGAGCAGGTGCCGGAGCTGGCTCGCGAGATCAAGACCCAGCAGCAGTTCATGTTCACCGCGTGCGAGCAGGTGGCCGATTTCAAGCCCGGCGAAGACGTCGAAGGCCGCGAACGGCCGCGACACCGTTTCGTCGGCGGGGTGATTCCCGAGCACATGCGCGAAATGGGCGTCGAGCTGAAGAAGGGCTATGCCCGTCTGACCGACCTGTTCACCCGGCTCACCGAACTGCTCAAGGAAGGCATGGACGGCGAGGTCAATATCGGCATCGCCAGCAACCAGGCCGAAGAGTGGTATCCGCTGTTCGGCAGCCTGTTGTCCCGTTCTTCGGGCAACTGGGAATTGTGGGTCGCGTTCACCGCTGAAGACCCGGAAGACAACCCGCCCATGGCCCGCTGGCTGACCCTGGCCGAAAGCGGTTCGCTGTTCGACATCGAGGTCAACGCCAGCCCGATCCTCGCCGCGGAAATGCTCCGGCGCAACCTGTGGAACGTCGCTTATGGCGCACTGGTGACTTCGGCGACCCTGACCGCTCTCGGCACCTTCGACCGTTTCCGCATGCGTGCCGGCCTGCCAAAAAAAGCCGTGACTGCCGTGGTCCCGAGCCCGTTCCATCACGCCGACGCCGGTGTGTTGCGGGTGCCGGACCTGAAAGCCGACCCGCGTGACGCACCGGCCCACACCGCCGCGATCATCCGTGACTTGCCAGCCTTGGTGGAAGGTTCGCGCGGCACCCTGGTGCTGTTCTCCTCGCGCAAACAGATGCAGGACGTGTTCGACGGCCTGGACCGTGACTGGCGCAAGCAAGTGTTCATTCAAGGCAACCTGTCGAAACAGGAAACCCTGAACAAGCACAAGGCGCGTGTTGATGGCGGAGACTCCAGCGTGCTGTTCGGCCTGGCGAGTTTTGCCGAAGGGGTCGACTTGCCCGGTGCGTATTGCGAGCACGTGGTGATCGCGAAGATTCCGTTCTCGGTGCCCGACGACCCGGTCGAAGCGGCCCTGGCCGAATGGATTGAAGCCCGTGGCGGCAATCCGTTCATGGAAATCTCCGTGCCGGACGCCTCGCTGAAACTGGTCCAGGCCTGCGGCCGCTTGCTGCGTACCGAAGAAGACCGCGGCACCATCACCCTGCTGGATCGACGCCTGGTCACCCAGCGTTATGGCAAAGCAATCCTCAACGCATTGCCGCCATTCCGTCGCGAAATTTCCTGAAACACCGGTGGGCTTTTTTGCCCACCGCGTTGTCTATCGTTCAGCCACCACCTTTCCATTGGCCCATTGAGGGTCGTTCGGGAGAAACACGTTCCTATGATTCGCTGTTCGTTGCCTGCTGTTTTCGCCCTGATGTTCGCAGCCCCTTTGCTGGCAGCCCCTGCCGGCCAACAGACGCTGTTCAACTTTGTGCGCCCCGCCGATGTGGTCCAGGTGGCAACTCAGGATGCCAGCCTGCCGCAATCCAATGCGGAGCAAACGGCCGAAGGTGAAGTGCTGCGTCGGGTGACGTTCAACCCGGTGGCGCAACCGACCTTGCGTCTGACCCCGCAAACCGGCGCCTGGGACTGGTCCCAGTCAGGTGTCATGAGCTTGCGCATTCAGAGCGCGATGGACTGGGCCGTGACCCTGTACGTGAAAATCCAGAGCAACGATGGCAAGACCCTGATCAGTCGTGTCGATTTGCCGGCCGGACCGGCGCAGACCCTGTTGGTGCCGCTGCAACCGAGTTCGCCGCTGAGCCAGGGCATGAAGGCCGGGCCGCCGATGCCGATGACGTTTGACGGCCAACGGGTATTGCTGGCCAGCAGCGCCGGTGAGCTGGATCGCAGCCAGGTGGTGTCGGTAACGTTGTCGATGGATCAGCCGAAAGTAGCCCAAAGTATCCTGCTTGAGCGCTTCGGCGTGCAGGACGGTGAAGCGGTGACCAAGGCGGCATACGGCGGCCTGGTGGACGCCTACGGTCAATCGACCCGGGCCAAATGGCCGGAGAAGGTCGGTAGCGATGAGCAACTGAAAAGCGCCGCCGCCAAAGAACAGCAACAAACCAGAACCTGGCTCGCCGAGCGCCAGAAGTTGTCCCTGGACAAGTTCGGCGGCTGGAACAAAGGCCCGACATTCAAGGCCAGCGGCTTTTTCCGCACGGAAAAACGTGACGGTCGCTGGTACCTGGTGACCCCGGAAGGGCATCCGTTCTATTCGCTGGGGGTCAATACCGTTACCCCGGACGTCAACCAGACCTACATCGCCGGCCGCGAGTGGATGTTTGAATCCCTGCCAAAACCGGAAGAACCCTTGGCCAGTCATTATGGCGAAGGCGACAACCGTGGCGGCAACGGCGCCGATCAGGGCCGTGGTTATAACGCCGGTCGCTGGTACGATTTCTATGGCGCTAACTTGCAGCGCCTGTACGGCGAACCGTGCGCGCTGGGCAGCGACACCAAGGCCGGTGTCGCCGAAGCGGCCAAGGCTGATGCCGTCGAGGCCACGGCCGACAAGGCCGCCGATCAACCTGTCGCACCTACGACTGCCGAATCCGGCGTCGCCGAAGCCGCCAAGACCGGCGCGGAGGATGCGACCGTCGCCAAAGCCGTCGAGCAAAAACCTGCTGAACCCTGCAAAGCCGTGGTTGATGAACAACGCTGGGCCAGCCATACCCTGGATCGCCTGCAAGCCTGGGGTTTCAACACGGTCGGCAACTGGAGCGCTCCGGCGCTGGCCAATGCTGACCGTGTGCCGTACACCTTGCCGCTGTCGATCGTCGGCGATTACGCCAGCATCAGCACCGGCACCGATTGGTGGGGCGGCATGCCCGACCCGTTCGACCCACGCTTCGCCATGGCCACCGAACGCGCCGTTGCCATCGCCGCCCGCGACCATCGCGACGATCCCTGGCTGATCGGTTACTTCGCCGACAACGAACTGGCCTGGGCCGGCCCCGGCGACGATCCGAAAGCCCGTTACGCACTGGCCTACGGCACCTTGAAAATGACCACCGACGTGCCGGCCAAACGGGCGTTTCTCAAGCAGTTGCGCGACAAGTACCGCAATCAGGCCGGCCTTTCCAAGGCGTGGGGCATCGACTTGCCGGCCTGGGAATTGATGGAAGACCCGGGTTTCGTGCCGCCGCTGCCGAGCGCCGAACACCCGGAAATCGAGGCTGATTTCAAATACTTCCAGAAGGTCTTCGCCGATACCTACTTCAAGACCCTTTCCGATTCGCTCAAGTGGCACGCACCGAACCAGTTGCTGCTGGGCGGTCGCTTCGCCACCAGCACCCCGGAAGCCGTTGAGTCCTGCGCCCAGTATTGCGACGTACTGAGCTTCAACATGTACACCCTGCAACCGCAAGATGGCTATGACTTTGCCAAATTGCGCAGCCTGGACAAACCGGTGCTGATCACCGAGTTCAACTTCGGCTCCGCTGATCGCGGTCCGTTCTGGGGCGGTGTGACGCAATTGGCCAAGGAAGAAGACCGTGGCCCGGCTTATGCCAACTTCCTCAAACAGGCGCTGAGCGAACCGTCGATTGTCGGCGTGCACTGGTTCCAGTACCTCGATCAACCGGTGACCGGACGTCTGCTGGATGGCGAGAACGGTCACTTTGGCCTGGTGGGCATTACCGATCTGCCGTTCCAGGGCTTTGTCGACAGCGTGCGCAAGAGCAACCTGGCGACCGTTGACCAGTTGGGCAAGGAGGCTGAGAAGGCCAAGGCTGCAGCAAATAAAGCCGCCCATGAAGGCGAGGGCGGTAAAAAAGGTGATGCGGGCAAAGGCGTGGGGCAAGGTGCGGGCCATGCCGGTGGCCATTCGGCCAACGGTCACTGAGCCCTGCTCGACCGCGTTATCGTTCTTCGCGAGCAGGCTCGCTCCCACCATGGTGCTGCGTGATCCCTGGGGAGCGAGCCTGACGACAAATTTCTGATCCAATCCATGGGCAACCGACCGCCCGGCTCACGCCTGTTCCCAAAACCTTCAATGGCTGGAACAATGCGGGCCACTTTGTAGAACGATAGTCCGGGGAGTTGCGGGTGCAGATTCAGGGTCATTACGAGCTTAAGTTCGAAGCAGTACGCGAAGCGTTCGCGGCGCTGTTCGACGATCCTCAGGAACGTGGTGCGGCGTTGTGCATCCAGGTCGGTGGCGAAACCGTCCTCGACCTCTGGGCCGGTACCGCCGACAAGGATGGCCTTGAAGCCTGGCACAGCGACACTATCGCCAACCTGTTCTCCTGCACCAAGACCTTCACTGCCGTCACCGCCCTGCAATTGGTGGCCGAAGGCAAGCTGCAACTGGATGCCCCGGTGGCGCGCTACTGGCCCGAATTCGCCGCCGCCGGCAAAGACTCCGTCACCTTGCGCCAGTTGCTCTGCCATCAGGCCGGTCTGCCGGCACTGCGCGAGTTGCTGGCACCCGAAGCGCTCTACGACTGGTACACCATGGTCGATGCCCTTGCTGCCGAAACGCCGTGGTGGACACCGGGCGAAGGCCACGGTTACGCGGCAATCACCTATGGCTGGCTGGTGGGCGAGTTGCTGCGCCGTGCCGACGGTCGTGGGCCGGGCTCATCGATTGTGGCGCGGGTCGCCAAGCCGTTAGGGCTGGATTTCCATGTGGGCCTGGCGGACGAAGAGTTCCATCGCGTGGCGCACATCGCCCGCGGCAAGGGCAACGTTGGCGATGCGGCGGCCCAGCGCTTGCTGCAAGTGACTATGCGCGAGCCGACCGCCATGACCACCCGGGCCTTCACTAACCCGCCGTCGATCATGACCAGCACCAACAAACCCGAATGGCGCCGGATGCAACAACCCGCCGCCAATGGCCACGGTAACGCCCGTAGCCTTGCTGGTTTCTACGCCGGCCTGCTTGATGGCAGCCTGCTGGAAAGCGAAATGCTCGAGGAGCTGACCCGCGAACACAGCCTTGGCGAAGACAAGACTTTATTGACCCGGACCCGTTTTGGCCTGGGTTGCATGCTCGATCAACCGGACGTTCCCAATGCGACTTACGGCCTCGGCCCGCGGGCATTCGGCCATCCGGGCGCTGGCGGCTCCATCGGTTTTGCTGACCCGGAACATGATGTGGCCTTCGGATTTGTGACAAATACACTGGGGCCTTACGTCTTGATGGATCCGCGCGCGCAGAAGCTTGCGCGGGTACTGGCCACTTGTCTGTAATACGCACTCTCGGGCTCCAGGGCCGGAACCCGAAGGCCATTATGGTTTCCAACCGTCTGTTTATCCGGTCACGCCGGCCTGATTTTTTATGATTTCATTTTTGTGGATATCCAATGTCATTCAATAAAACCACCCTTGCCTTGGCCCTGTGTGTCGCGATCACCGGTTGTGCACAGACCCCACAAAGTGATTCGGATGGCAGCAGCTGGTGGCCGTTCGGCTCCTCCGACAAAGTCGCCGCGAAAGAGCCGGCTCCGGCCCCGACCCCAGCTCCTTTGAAAACGGCCGCCGCGGCTCCAGCGACCAAAGCTGAAAGTTCCAACCCTTGGTATTGGCCGTTCGGCTCCGATGAAGCGCTCGACAAAAAGCCGGAAGTAAAACCTGAAGCCAAGCCTGTCGAAGTGGCCAAGGCTGAAGCTGAAGCCGGTGGAAAGTGGTGGTGGCCGTTCGGGGGTAAAGATCAACCCACCGCCAAAGCCGTGCCGATGCCGGATCCTAAAGTCACTCAAGCCTGGCTCGACGACTACGAGCCGCGCCTGCGTGAAGCGATCAAGGACAGCAATCTGCAACTTGAGCGTCGTGAAAACGTATTGGTCGTGACCGCGCCGGTAGAAGGCTCGTTCAACCCGGACCGTCCGGCCATGTTGCTGCCCGTGACCCTAGGCCCGTTCACTCGCGTCGCGAAAATCCTGGAAGTCGATCCTAAGACCGCCGTCCTGGTACTGGGTCACAGTGATACCTCGGGCGCCGCACCGGCCAACGTCAAACTGAGCCAGGAGCGTGCGCAAGCCGTCGCTGCGATCTTCCGCCTCAGCGGTTTGCAGCGTGATCGCCTGATGCTGCGCGGCATGGGCGGTGAAGCCCCTCGTGCAGCCAACGACAGCAACGAAGGTCGCGCCTTGAACCGTCGTGTGGAATTGCTGGTGACTCCGCAAAACACCATGGTCGCGTTGCTGAGCAAGTACAACATGCCGGCTCCGGCGCCCGTTCGCCTGGTCGCTGCCCAGGACGTCAAGCCAGTGGTCAAGCCTGTCACGCCTGCACCTGCGGCGAAAAAAGCGGCTGTGCCTGCTGCGAAAAAAGCCCCGGCCAAGAAAGCCGCCAAGGCTCCAGCCAAGAAGACACCGGCTAAAACCGCGACCCCGGCGAAAAAGACTACCCCAGCAAAAGCCGCAGCGGCTGACAAGAAAGTCGCCGCTGCCGATGCTGCAAAGAAGTGATTCGTTAACCAAAAGGAATGCGCCATGACCCAGGGCCTGGCTGATATGCGTCGCGACTACACCCGTGACGGTCTGACCGAGGTGCAAGCCCCGGCCGAGCCGTTCGGACTGTTCCATCAGTGGTTTGCGGACGCGGTGAAAACCGAGCAACCGCCGGTGGAGGCCAATGCCATGACCCTGGCCACCGTCGATCAGGACGGTCGGCCGCATTGCCGCATTCTGCTGCTCAAGGGCCTGGACGAAGAGGGTTTCACCTTCTTCACCAACTACGACAGCGCCAAAGGCCAGCATCTGGCGGCAAACCCGTTCGCCGCCATGACGTTTTTCTGGCCGACCCTGGAGCGCCAGGTGCGCATCGAAGGGCGGGTGGTGAAGGTTACGGCTGAAGAGTCCGACGCCTATTTCCAGGTCCGCCCGCTGGGCAGTCGTCTCGGTGCCTGGGCTTCGCCCCAGAGCCGGGTGATCGCCGATCGTGCTGAACTGGAAGCGCTGCTCAAGAACACCGAGCAACGTTTCAGCGACACTCAACCGCACTGCCCGGAACATTGGGGCGGTTACCGCTTGCTACCCGAGCGCATCGAGTTCTGGCAAGGCCGTCCGAGCCGCCTGCACGATCGCCTCAACTACCGTTTGCAAGGCGCCGACTGGATTCTTGAACGTCTGGCACCTTAAGCAGTCTACCGATCGGGATAGCCTGCCGCAGCGGCTTCAAGCCACTGGGGCAGGTCCCGGCGCTTGATCTTCTGCGCCTGAGCGCTTGCCAGTTGCTCGAGCATGAACGCTTTTTTCTGCTCGTCTTTACCCGCCAGCGCCAACGCCAGATCGCGGTCCATCCAGCGTTTGATCCGCACGTACAGCCACCAGTGGAAGTACAAACCGGCGACCGTGGTGACAACAATGATGAAGTAATCCATGAAAATCCTTGGGTCAGTGGGGCAGGTTTTTCGGTTTGCCGCTACTGTGTGGTGAGTTCCGAGGCGCCTGTACCGAGCCTGAATGAAACCAATTTTATCCGGGCGATGCCGTGACAGACGTCAAGCTGCGGAGTTTAATGAATACTTGTCCTTTGGAGTTGATGCTATGCGTAAGTCTGTTCTGCTGGTTGCTTCCTTTTCCACGATGGCGATGTTGCTCACCGGCTGCCAATCGAGCCTGACCGGTGACTCCTATTCCCGTGACGAAGCGCGTCGTGTGCAGACCGTTCGCATGGGCACCATCGAATCCTTGCGTCCGGTGAAAATCGAAGGCACCAAAACCCCGATCGGCGGCGCAGCGGGCGCAGTGGTCGGTGGTGTCGGCGGTAGCGCCATCGGCGGCGGTAAAGGCAGCATCGTCGCTGCGGTCATCGGCGCCGTGGCGGGCGGCCTGCTCGGTTCAGCCACTGAAGAAGGCCTGACCCGCACCCAAGGCGTGGAAATCACCGTCCGTGAAGACGACGGCAGCATGCGCGCCTATGTGCAGCAGGTTCAGGAGAATGAAGTGTTCCGCGTGGGCGAGCGGGTGCGGATTGCGACTGTTGACGGTACGAGCCGCGTTACGCACTAAGCGGGAACGAGCGGTAAAAGAAAACCCCGGCCGGGTGACTGGTTGGGGTTTTGTTTGTTAAGGATTCTCACGGCGCGGCGCGGGGGCCTATGAAATATTCCAACCCCTCGGGTAAGTCGATTTCTAATAGTTCTGCAACCTGTAGGGCTTGAGTGCCTGTCAGTTCCAGCTCCCCAGGCTCTATTTCTTCCAGTTTTTTTGACTCGGTCAATTGAGCCAATGCCTGGTTCATTTCATAGTCTTTGATGGTCAGTTGGAACTGCAATGAATCATCTTGTTTTTCATCAGGGTAAAAACCGGTGATGGATAAATAGCGCATAATTTTTCTCTTCAGTTTCTTGAGGTTCTTCTACCAGGCTTTGCCTTTTTGGTTCGCTCGCCGGTTACGTGATTGAATTCGCCCAAATGCACTCCGGATTTATCGTAAAGCTCTACAGCACCGCTTTTGGAGTCCCACTCATATATACGGCCTTTGCGGTCTAGCCATCGGGCTCGTTTTTTCCCTCCACCTCGAACTGAAACCTTCGGTTTTACGGGAAATGCATCAGGGAAGCCTGGGAGGGTTTCCGGATCATCGTAGTACTTATGATCCCCCGGCATGCTCATCACTACATAAACCGGATTTACCCCCGACCCCACCGGAAAAACAAGAATGAAATCCTTGTAATCAGGCGGATACACCGGATTCACAATAATCCCGTCAGCCGCTTTCGTCGGCGGATACACCCAAATATGCGGCGCTTGCGGAGCAGCCTCCAGCGCCGGAATCCCGAGAATGTCCGAACCATCCACTGCCGGTGTCCAGATCAGCTCAACCCCATCCCCTAGATCCGCCACCTGCTGACTGTCGCGCAAGGTGAACTGCACAACATCAACCATTTCCCAACCGCGGTTCTTGCCGGTGTAGAAGCCATAACCCTTGAGACGGCCATCCGCCTGTTGCTCGACCTGCAAGCGAACGCGGGTCCTGGCCTGTTTCAGAGCGCGCAACTGATCTTCGGTATACAGCGCGCTGTCGTCCAAGCTTGGCGTCCAGAACAGCGCGACCACCGTAGCCAGCGCGGTGGCCCCGGCGGCGCCGATTGCGGCCACCGGAGCCGCGAGCGTCGGAGCACTCAGGGCGAGTCGGCCAATGCCGAGCGAGAGGGTACTGCCGCTGATGGTTTCGAGATTCAGCTGCCCGGCATCGTCCGCTTCGCGGGCACCCAGCCAGGCGATTTCCCCGTAATCCTTGAGGCTGTCGGTGGGTACCATGCCCGAAGGATTCGAGTAGTCGATGATGGCGTCCGGCAGTTTGCAGGACTTGGCGAAGACGCACCCGGCACGAACATATTCGTCCCTTTTGGGGGCGATCTCATGACTGAGCTCGAAGGCCTCTTGCCTGGCGAGCATGGCGTCGTAAGCGTTTTGTCGGGTGTCCCGCTCGGCCAGTTCGGAGGCCGTCATGAAGCGGTGAGTGACGTGGTGTCCGTCGCCGGACGGTGGGTTTTTAACCCGGGGGATATCCTTGTTTCCAGCCATTGATCTTCCTTGCGCTCGCACATCGACAGCCCCGGACAAGGGGCTGTGCGACGTTAACGAACGAGGTCAAACGTGGCTGTAGGACGAATCCTGATTGTCGTTAAGAGGGGTCTCTTTCGCTCAGGATGGCAGTGCGGTGCGCTTGCGGCTCGCTGCCGCTGTCACCGCGTAACCGATCAATGCCGCCAGAATCGAACCGGTCAAAATACCCATCCGGTCCATTCCGGCGTATTCACTGACACCCGGCTCGAAGGCCAGGGAGCCGACAAACAGGCTCATGGTGAAGCCGATACCACAGAGGATCGCGACACCCAGCACCTGGCCCCAGTTGGCGCCTTGGGGCAGGGCGGCGATGCCGATTTTCACGGCCAGCCAGGTCAGGCCGAACACACCGACGGTTTTGCCCAGCAGCAGGCCCACCGCAATGCCCATCGGCACGTGGTGAGTGAAGCTTTCCATGGTCACGCCGCTGAGCGACAGGCCGGCGTTGGCGAAGGCGAACAGCGGCAGAATGCCGTAGGCCACCCAGGGATGCAGGGCGTGTTCGAGGGTCAGCAGCGGTGACGGTTCGGCATTTTTTGTGCGCAAGGGAATGCAGAACGCCAGGGTCACACCAGCCAGCGTCGCGTGGACGCCGCTCTTGAGCACGCAGACCCAGAGGATCAAACCGATGATCATGTACGGCCCGAGCTTGACCACGCCGAGCCGGTTCATCGCAATCAAGGCGACGATGCACGACGCAGCCAATGCCAGCGAAAGTGTCGACAGCGTGCCGGAGTAGAAGATCGCAATGACGATAATGGCGCCGAGGTCGTCAATGATCGCGAGGGTCATCAGGAACAGTTTCAGCGACACCGGCACGCGCTTGCCTAGCAGGGCGAGAACGCCGAGGGCGAAGGCGATGTCAGTGGCCATCGGGATGGCCCAGCCACTCAGGGCTGCCGGGTTGTCACGATTGAGAAACCAGTAGAGGAGTGCCGGAACGACCATGCCGCCAATCGCTGCCGCGCCGGGCAGGACGATCTGCGAAGGTTTCGACAGCTGGCCGTCGAGGACTTCGCGCTTCACTTCCAGGCCGATCAGCAGGAAAAACAGGGCCATCAGGCCGTCGTTGATCCACAGCAGCGCCGGTTTGGCGATTTGCAGCGCACCGATCTGCGCCACCACCGGCGTGTCGAGGAAACTGCTGTACAGCCACGACAACGGGGAGTTGTTGATGATCAAAGCCAGGGCTGCCGCGGCGATCAATAACAGACCGCTGGCAGCTTCCAACTGAAAGAAACGCGTGAAAGTGCTACGCAGAGGCAAGGTCGCTCTCCATCGAAAAATCAAAAAGGTGGCACACCCTAACCCGTACCGTTGGTTGTTAAAACAAAAGTTATATTCTTTTTTGTTATATACCGTTACAACGCAAGGGGTTGGCACGGAGATGAGCCTAGCAGTTGCCAAACGTATTGGGCCTCAGCTGTATCTGTGCGTGGCGTGGGTTTTTTCCTAAGCTTATGGGCTGAGCCTTGCACGAAGGCCGACTCAACGAGAAAAACCATCATGAGCGACAACCGACAGTGGGCCCGCGAAGCCATCCGGATCATCGAAGCCGACTTCCAGCGCAGCGCCGACACCCACCTGATCCCTTTGCCGCTCCCGGGGTTTACGGGCATCGAGCTGTACTTCAAGGACGAGTCCAGCCATCCCACCGGCAGCCTCAAGCACCGGCTGGCGCGCTCGTTGTTCCTCTATGCCTTGTGCAACGGCTGGCTCAAACCTGGCGCGCCGGTGATTGAAGCGTCCAGCGGTTCGACGGCGATTTCCGAGGCTTACTTCGCCAGGTTGCTGGGCTTGCCGTTCATTGCGGTGATGCCGGCGACCACGTCCAAAGAGAAGATCGCGCAGATCGCGTTCTACGGCGGCAAGAGTCATCTGGTCGACGATCCGACGCAGATCTACGCCGAGTCCGAGCGCCTGGCCCGCGAACATGACGGGCATTTCATCGACCAGTTCACCTACGCCGAACGCGCCACTGACTGGCGGGCGAACAACAACATCGCCGAGTCGATCTTCCAGCAAATGCGTTTTGAACGGCACCCCGAGCCGAGCTGGCTGATTTCCAGTCCCGGCACCGGCGGTACCACCGCGACGCTGGGTCGATACGTGCGTTATCGCCAGCATTGCACCCGCGTGTTGTGCGCCGATGCCGAGCGTTCGGTGTTCTTCGATTTCTACCAGACGGGGGATGCCAGCCTGCGACTCGACCATGGTTCTCGGATTGAAGGCATTGGCCGGCCACGGGTCGAGGCGTCGTTTCTGCCCAAGGTGATCGATGCGATGGTCAAGGTGCCGGACGCGTTGTCGCTGGCAGCCATGCATTACCTGGCGCAACGTTTGGGACGGCGTGTCGGCGGGTCGAGCGGGACCAACCTGATCGGTGCCTTGATGGCGGCCGGGCAGATGGCAGCGGCGGGGGAGTCGGGGTCGATCGTGGCGATTCTGTGCGACGGCGGCGAGCGGTATGAGACCAGCTATTACGACCAGGATTGGCTCAAGGCCCAAGGGTATGAGTTGAGTGGGTTGATGGAGGTTGTGGCGGGGAGTGTCGAGCGCGGTGAACCGCTTCCCGCCAACGTTTTACGCGCGAATATCTGATACCACCCCCCCTGTAGGAGCGAGGCTTGCCCGCGAAGAGGTTAACGCGGTCTTCCTAAAAGACCGCGTCAATTT
>NZ_JASCOM010000158.1:0-13865 GCF_029959925.1 Pseudomonas sp. PS02303 | reverse complement strand
GCTTGCTCCCGCTAGAGTGCGTAGCACTCTCCATTGCAAGGGACCGCTTCGCGCTCCAGCGGGAGCAAGCTCCCTCGCCACAGGATCGCGTCAACCTGGAACTTGCAACGCCGGGCCGTAGCCTTCGATGAACTCGGCCGGCATGCGCTTGGGCTTGCCGGTGGACAGTTCGATGCAGACGAAAGTGGTTTGCGCGCGCAGCAACGTGGTGTTATCGCTGGGGCGCTTCAACTGGAAGTGGCGGGTCATTTTCAGGCGCTGATCCCAATCGACAATCCAGGTCGCCAATTGCAACTCATCGCCCTCATAGGCGGCGGCCAGGTAATCGATCTCGTGCCGCACCACCGCCATCGCCCGATCCAGCCGACGATACTCGACCAGGTCCAGCCCCAGCCGCTGCGAGTGGCGCCAGGCGCAGCGTTCGAGCCAGGTCACGTACACCGCGTTGTTCGCGTGCCCCAGCCCGTCGATGTCCTCGGCGCCGACTTCCAGATCAATGATAAATGGCGTTGCCCGATCCCAGCCCATGCCCCACTCCCGGTCAGATGATGTCGACCGGGGCAGTGTAACGGATGCTCAGGCCGATTGGCGCGATTGCAGGCTGCGGCCAGCCAGCAGTGATAACACGCCATCAATCACCCGAGGATCGGCCAGCACGCGTTGATGCCCGCCCTCCTCCAGGCGTAACAGCCGGCTGTCGAACCACGCCTCATTGATCAACTGGGACTCCTTGACCGGAACAAAGCAATCATCTTCGGCGTGGACGATCAGCCCCGGCATGTCGAGCTGATAGTGCGCAACATCCAGCGTTGCAGCGCGCATGCCGACGTCTTTCTCGACCTGGCGAATAAACGCCGAACGCGCTTTGGGCGGCAGCCGCACGTAACGGGCAAAACCGCGCAACACCCCGAGAATCCGCGCCGGTGCGGCGATGGTGACCAGGGTTTCGGTGCGCAAACCCAACTGCACTGCGAGCATCGCACTGGCGCCGCCCATGGAGTGGCCAATGACGGCTCGCAGCGGCGGCAACTCGGCGGCCGCTTCGAGCATGGCCCGGGCAAACAGCACCACGTTGGCTTCACTGCCCGGTGAGCGACCATGAGCAGGACCGTCGAGCGCTACGACGGTGTAGCCAGCATCGACCAGCGCCGTGATGAGACTCGCAAACTGTGTCGGCCGCCCTTCCCAACCGTGCATCAGCAACACGGCCGGACCTTGCCCCCAGCGCAGCGCCGAGAGGCCGAAGCGCAAGGTGATCCGTTCGGATTTCGCCAGCAGCGGCAATTCCCAGTCACGCGGTGGCAGCTCCCGCGGCGTCATGAACGCCAGTCGCATTTTGCTCGCGACCAGTTTCGGTGCAAACCAGCCCAAGGTGCCATTAACGCCACGAACCCACTTCAACGTGCTCATCGCTCTCACTCCTCAGGCCAATGCCTTCAGGTCATAGCACCGCCGACTTGGCGGCGCGCAGCAATCGATCGGACAACTCTCCTGGCCCCAGCGCCCTAGCCAGAGCCAGACCCCCGACCATCAAGGCCATGTCGGCCAAGGCTTTGTCGGTGTCTTCCGGGCTGGCCGCCAACTGCGCGACCATCATTTCCACATGCTCATTCAGCGCCACGCGAAACGCGTCCGGCAGGCGACCCAACTCACCGACAGACGCCGGGATCGGGCACGCGGAATCCGAGGAATCACGGTGTTTGCGCGACAGGTAAAACGCAGCCACCAACGCGCGACGCTCTTCGCCGGTCAATTCGGCGTCCATGTCGGCGATCAAGCCACGGCGGTGACCGAGCAGTTGCTTGAATGCTTCCAGCATCATGGCGTCCTTGCTTTCGAAGTGCGCATAGAAGCCGCCAACCGTCAGGCCGGCTGCGCCCATCACTTCGCCCACGCTCGGTTCGGCCGGGCCGCGCTGAATCAGCGCTGCGCTGGCGGCCTTGAGAATGCGTTCGCGGGTTTGAGCTTTTTTATCGTTCATCGTTGCCTCCGAATATTACGACTAGAATATTATTCTCATAATAATTTTCCGCAAGTCGTGGATGTGACCGCTGGTCTGAAGAACAGTTTGAAAGAAATGGGGGATTTGGCCAAACGCCAGACAAACAAAAGGGCCATTCAATAATTGAATGACCCTTATAAAATCCCGCAGAGCGGGTAATCGTGGCGTCCCCTAGGGGACTCGAACCCCTGTTACCGCCGTGAAAGGGCGGTGTCCTAGGCCACTAGACGAAGGGGACGCAAAACCTTCTATACAACTGATCAGTGCTGAGAGCTGATCGATTCAAGGCCGGTGTGGCCAGACCTTGAACTGTAAAATTGGTGGAGCTAAGCGGGATCGAACCGCTGACCTCCTGCATGCCATGCAGGCGCTCTCCCAGCTGAGCTATAGCCCCGGATTTTTCGCCTCGCGGCGGAGCGACATCTTGCGACATCGCTTCTGTAAAACTGGCGTCCCCTAGGGGACTCGAACCCCTGTTACCGCCGTGAAAGGGCGGTGTCCTAGGCCACTAGACGAAGGGGACGCAAACCCTTCTATACAACAGATCAACGCTGAGTGTTGATCGCTTCAAGGCCGGTGTGGCCAGACCTTGAAGTGTAAATTGGTGGAGCTAGACGGGATCGAACCGTCGACCTCTTGCATGCCATGCAAGCGCTCTCCCAGCTGAGCTATAGCCCCTCATCGCTGAGGACGGGGCGAATCTTAATGGCGCTTCGGAAAGCTGTCAAACTTATTTTTAACAATTTTCAAAATTTTTTGTCGCCATAACAATCACTTACCGCCCTCCCCCCGGAAAAACGGGGGCGGCGCCGAAGATCACGATCAAATGATCGCCACCTCCGGCAGCCCCTACGAGGTCAAACGTCCTCAGGCAATGTTGCCCAAGAGTTTTTCCCACTCCTTGTTTTCCTTCTTCGACACGCCGCCCAGCAGGTCGATGGCCTGGCGCAGACGGAAACGAGTCAGGTCCGGACCAAGGATTTCCATCGCATCAAGCACCGACACCGAACTGGCCTGGCCAGTGATCGCGGCGAACATCAGCGGCATGGCGTCACGCAGCTTCAGCTCCAGGGATTCGACCACCGCCTGAATCGTCGCGGTGATGCTGTCCTTCTCCCACTGACGCAGGCTTTCCAGCTTCCACAGAATCAGCTGCATCAACTGACGAACCTGGTCGCCCGAGAGCTTCTTCGATTCGAACAGTTTGGCATCCGGGTTCACGCCACCGGCGAAGAAAAAGCCGGCCAGCGGTGCAACCTGACTGAAGGTCTCGACGCGACCCTGCACGTGCGGCGCGATCTTCATCATGTATTCCGGGTTCAGCGCCCAGGTTTGCAGGCGCGAAGCGAACTCTTCCACCGGCAAGTCACGCAGCCATTGGCCGTTGAGCCACGACAGCTTCTCGATGTCGAAAATCGGCCCGCCGAGGGACACGCGGCTCAGGTCGAAATTGTCGACCATTTCCTGCAGCGAGAATTTTTCGCGCTCGTCCGGCATCGACCAGCCCATGCGGCCGAGGTAGTTGAGCATCGCTTCCGGCATGAAGCCCATGCGCTCGTAGAACGTCACCGAGGTCGGGTTCTTGCGCTTGGACAGCTTGCTCTTGTCCGGGTTACGCAGCAGCGGCATGTAGCACAGCTCCGGTTGTTCCCAGCCGAAGTATTCATAAAGCAGGATCAGCTTCGGCGCCGATGGCAGCCACTCTTCACCGCGCAGAACGTGGGTAATGCCCATCAAGTGGTCGTCGACCACGTTGGCCAGGAAGTACGTCGGCAGGCCGTCAGTCTTCATCAACACTTGCATGTCCATGCGATCCCACGGGATCTCGACGTCGCCACGCAGCATGTCCGGTACCACGCAAACGCCTTCGCTCGGCACTTTCATGCGGATCACATGAGGCTCGCCAGCGGCCAGGCGCCGGGCGACTTCTTCTTTCGAGAGCAACAGCGCACGGCCGTCGTAACGCGGGGTTTCGCCACGGGCCATTTGTTCGGCGCGCATCTGGTCCAGCTCTTCGGCGGTGCAGAAGCACGGGAAGGCGTGGCCCATCTCGACCAACTGCTGGCAGTACTTCTGATAGATGTCGCCGCGTTCGCTTTGACGATACGGACCGTGCGGGCCGCCAACGTCCGGACCTTCGCTCCAGTCGATGCCCAACCAGCGCAAGGCGTCGAAAATCTGCTGTTCGGACTCCCGGGTCGAGCGCAACTGGTCGGTGTCTTCGATCCGCAGGATGAACTCACCGCCATGCTGCTTGGCAAAGCAGTAGTTGAACAAAGCGATGTAAGCGGTACCTACGTGGGGGTCCCCGGTAGGCGATGGCGCGATGCGCGTGCGGACGGTGGTCATGGCAAGTCTCGAAATGAAGATAAAACAAAGGGCGAATGGTAACAGGCGATACCCGCCCGGCTCCAGTCAGCAGGGCATTTAAGCCAAGGTTGCGTCTACAACGGGCCTGAGCCGCGATGAATGATCGATTATCAGCCGATGGCATTTACCCACTATCGACTGTATGCAAGATTCACCTGCTGATAACTTTCCTTACAATTTCTCGACTACAGTCTGCCCCATGCCCGCCCAACTCAAGCGACGCCTGTTTATTTTCCTGCTGATCGTCCTGCTGATTGCCGGGGGCTTCTTCGCCCAATGGTTCTTCAAGGGGCGGTTTTATGAAAGCACCGACAACGCCTATGTCCAGGGCGAGATCACCCGTGTCTCAAGCCAATTGGGCGCGCGCATCGATCAGGTGCTGGTGCAGGACAATCAGCACGTTGAGAAAGGCCAGTTGCTGATCAAGCTCGAAGGCGATGACTTCCACCTCGCCGTTGACCGCGCCAATGCCACCCTCGCTACCCGACAAGCCGAACGTTTGCAGGCGCAAAGCAAACTGACCCAGCAAGCCAGCCTGATCGCCGCCAGCGAGGCGCAAGTCGCCTCCAGCCAGGCCAGCCTTGGGCGTTCGCAGATCGACTTGTCCCGCGCGCAAACCCTGCGCAAACCCGGTTATGTGTCGGAAGAACGGGTGACCACCCTCTCCGCCGACAACCACATCGCCCGTTCGCAAGTGACCAAGGCCCAGGCCGACGCACAAAGCCAACGCCAGCAAGTCAATTCCTTGAGCGCCGAGATCAAGCGCCTCGACGCGATGATCGCCAATGCCAAAACCGACCTCGCCCAGGCCGAACTGAACCTGACCCGCAGCGAAATCCACGCGCCGATCAGCGGCCTGATCGGCCAGCGCGCGGCTCGACAAGGCCAATACGTGCAGGCCGGCGCTTATCTGCTGTCGATCGTCCCGGACCAGGACATCTGGATTCAGGCCAACTTCAAGGAAACCCAGATCGGCCACATGCAGCCCGGCCAGAAAGCCACGCTGACTTTCGACGCCTACAGCGACACACCGATAGACGCACGGGTCGACAGCCTGTTCGCCGCCTCGGGCGCACAGTTCAGCCTGTTGCCGCCGGACAATGCCACGGGCAATTTCACCAAAGTCGTACAACGGATCCCGGTAAAACTGACGTTCGCTGCGGACAACCCGCTGCACGGCAAGATTCGCCCAGGGATGTCGGTCACCGCCAAAGTGAACATCAAAGACGCCCCTGACGATGGCCGGTGATCAACTGATCCGCCCGGCCGGCGAACCGACCCGGCGGGACTGGATTGCGGTGATGAGCGTGATGCTCGGCGCCTTCATGGCCGTGCTGGATATCCAGATCACCAACTCGTCGCTCAAGGACATTCAGGGCGCGCTGTCGGCGACCCTGGAAGAAGGCTCGTGGATTTCCACGTCCTATCTGGTGGCGGAAATCATCATGATCCCGCTGACCGCGTGGCTGGTGCAGCTGCTGTCGGCGCGACGCCTGGCAGTCTGGGTGTCATTGGGATTTCTCGCCGCCTCCCTGCTCTGCTCCATGGCCTGGAGCCTGGAGAGCATGATCATCTTTCGAGCGTTACAGGGATTCACCGGCGGTGCCCTGATCCCGCTGGCCTTCACCCTCACCCTGATCAAACTCCCGGAACACCACCGCGCCAAAGGCATGGCCATGTTCGCCATGACCGCGACGTTCGCGCCCTCCATTGGCCCAACCCTTGGCGGCTGGCTGACGGAAAACTGGGGCTGGGAGTACATTTTCTACATCAACATACCGCCCGGCCTGATCATGATCGCCGGTCTGATGTACGGCCTTGAGAAGAAAGAGGCGCACTGGGAACTGCTCAAAAGCACCGACTACATGGGCATCCTCACGCTTGGCGTCGGCCTCGGCTGTTTGCAGGTGTTTCTGGAAGAAGGCCATCGCAAGGACTGGCTCGAGTCGAACCTTATCGTGACCCTGGGCAGCATCGCGCTGGTGAGCCTGATCACTTTTGTAATCGTGCAGTTTTCCAAGCCCAATCCGCTGATCAACCTCAGTATCCTGGGTAATCGCAACTTCGGTTTATCGAGTATTTCCAGCCTCGGGATGGGTGTCGGCTTGTACGGCTCGATCTTCCTGTTACCGCTGTACCTGGCGCAGATCCAGAACTACAACGCCCTGCAGATCGGCGAAGTGATCATGTGGATGGGCGTGCCGCAGCTGTTTCTGATTCCGCTGGTGCCCAAGCTGATGAAATACGTGTCGCCCAAATGGCTGTGCGCAATAGGCTTCGGGCTGTTCGGGTTGGCGAGCTTTTCGTCGGGGGTGCTGAACCCGGACTTTGCCGGGCCGCAGTTCAATCAGATCCAGATCATCCGGGCGCTGGGCCAGCCGCTGATCATGGTGACCATCTCGCTGATCGCCACCGCTTACATCCTGCCGCAGGACGCGGGATCGGCGTCGAGCCTGTTCAATATCCTGCGCAACCTCGGCGGCGCGATTGGCATCGCCCTCCTCGCGACCTTGCTGGACGCGCGAACCAAGACCTACTTTGATTACTTGCGTGAATCCATCGTGCCGAGCAATCCGCAGGTGGCGGAGCGAATGGCGTCGATGACGGACCGGTTCGGCAGTGAGACGGCAGCGCTGGGCAAGCTGAGCGAGATTGCGCATCAGCAGGCGTCGATCATGGCGTACAACGATGCGTTTCACTTTGTCGGGATTGCGCTGGGGATCAGCATGATTGCGGTGTTGTTGACCAAGGCGTTGCCGGTGGGGCTCAAGGCTGGCGAGGCGCACTAACCCCGATTGCGGTGGTGACCTTTCGGACGCCTTCGCGGGCGAGCCTCGCTCCTACAAGGTTTGTGGCGCGCCCGCGAGATGTGAACGGCACAAAATCAGAAGGCGCGAGGCTCGTCCGCGAAGGCGCATGCACATTCACCGCAAATCTCAGACAGTAATCAATCGATCCCGCAACTTGCCAATCTCATCGCGCATCTGCGCCGCCGCTTCAAACTCCAGATCCCGCGCCAGCGCGTACATCTTCTCTTCCAGCGCTTTGATGCGCTTGGCGATCTCGCCCGGTGAGCGCAATTCGGCTTCGTACTTGGCGCTTTCCTCGGCAGCCTTGGCCATGCCTTTGCGCTTCTTGCTGCGCGAACCGGGCACGGTGGCGCCTTCCATGATGTCGGCCACGTCCTTGAATACACCCTTCGGCGTGATGCCATTGGCGAGGTTGAAGGCGATCTGCTTGTCGCGACGCCGTTCGGTCTCGCCGATCGCCCGCTCCATGGAGCCGGTGATGCGATCCGCATACAGAATCGCCCGGCCATTGAGGTTACGCGCGGCCCGGCCGATGGTCTGGATCAACGAACGCTCGGAACGCAGGAAACCCTCCTTGTCTGCATCGAGAATCGCCACCAGCGACACTTCCGGCATGTCCAGGCCTTCACGCAGCAGGTTGATCCCCACCAGCACATCGAACGTGCCCAGACGCAGATCGCGGATGATTTCGACCCGCTCCACGGTGTCGATGTCCGAGTGCAGGTAACGCACCCGCACGCCATGGTCGGCCAGGTAATCGGTCAAGTCTTCAGACATGCGCTTGGTCAGCGTAGTCACCAGCACCCGCTCTTCCAGCGCCACACGTTTACCGATTTCCGAGAGCAGATCGTCAACCTGGGTCAACGCCGGGCGGATTTCGATCTGCGGATCCACCAGCCCGGTTGGGCGAACCAGTTGCTCGACCACGCGACCGGCGTGCTCCGCTTCGTAATTGCCCGGCGTGGCCGAGACGAAAATCGTCTGCGGGCTGATGCTTTCAAATTCGTCGAAACGCATCGGCCGGTTATCCAGCGCTGACGGCAGGCGGAAGCCGTATTCCACCAACGTCTCTTTACGGGAACGGTCGCCCTTATACATGGCACCGACCTGCGGCACGCTGACGTGGGATTCGTCGATCACCAGCAAGGCGTCGGCGGGCAGGTAGTCGAACAGAGTCGGTGGCGCCTGGCCGGATTCACGGCCCGACAGGTAGCGCGAGTAGTTTTCGATACCGTTGCAGTAACCCAGTTCGAGGATCATCTCCAGGTCGAAACGGGTGCGCTGCTCCAGGCGCTGGGCTTCCACCAGTTTGTTGTTGGTTCGCAGGTAATCCAGGCGCTCCTGCAATTCGACCTTGATCCCTTCGACGGCACCCAGCAGGGTTTCCCGTGGCGTCACGTAGTGGCTTTTCGGGTAGAAGGTGAATCGCGGCAACTTGCGGATTACTTCGCCGGTCAGCGGATCGAAAGCCGACAGGCTCTCGACTTCGTCATCGAACAGCTCGATGCGGATCGCTTCGAAGTCGGATTCCGCCGGGTGGATATCGATCACATCGCCGCGCACCCGGAAGGTCGCCCGGGCGAACTCCATGTCGTTGCGCGTGTATTGCAAGTCTGCCAGGCGACGCAGCAACGCACGCTGATCGAGCTTGTCGCCGCGATCCACGTGCAGCACCATTTTCAAATAGGTTTCCGGACTGCCCAAACCATAGATGCACGACACCGTGGTGACGATGATCGCGTCCTTGCGTTCCAGCAGCGCCTTGGTCGCGGACAGCCGCATCTGCTCGATGTGGTCGTTGATCGAGGCGTCTTTCTCGATGAAGGTGTCCGATGACGGCACATAGGCTTCTGGCTGGTAGTAGTCGTAGTAGGAAACGAAGTACTCGACGGCATTGTTCGGGAAGAACGCCTTGAACTCACCATACAACTGCGCGGCCAGGGTCTTGTTCGGCGCCAGCACCAAGGTCGGACGCTGTACCTGGGCGATCACGTTGGCGATGCTGAAGGTCTTGCCCGAGCCGGTCACACCAAGCAACGTCTGGTGCGCCAGCCCGGCTTCGATGCCCTCGACCATCAGGCGGATGGCTTCCGGCTGATCGCCGGCGGGCTCGAAGCGGGTGACTAGCTGGAATTCAGACATGTATACCTCTGATATCGCGCCAGCGCGGTCAAACCGGCAGCAACGAGAAAGACCGCAAACGACTCACGCCGCCCGAGGAAAAAACAGGATTGTGCTCAATGTGGAGCCGATTGCCTGCGCTTTCAAGGCAAACGTCCTACATCCCTTGAAGTCTTTGATGCCGGCATTCGACTAACGGTCGAAAAATAATCGAAAAAACTTACCTGAAAAGCTGATTCGTCTGTCGCCATCAATCGCAAATGGCCTCTATACTAGCTCCCCGTTTGTGCACCGCTCTAGTGCATTCGGCTGGAGCGCGACACGTCCCTCCACACTCCATTCAGAGCCGCCGCAAAAATGAGCCTGTTCTCCGCTGTCGAAATGGCACCACGCGATCCAATCCTGGGCCTCAACGAAGCATTCAACGCCGATACCCGTACCAACAAGGTCAACCTGGGAGTCGGTGTTTACTGCAACGAGGAGGGGAAAATTCCACTCCTGCGCGCCGTTGTCGAAGCCGAGACGATTCGCGTCGCTCAACACGCGTCCCGTGGCTATTTGCCAATCGACGGCATCGCCGCCTACGACCAGGCAGTGCAGAAACTGCTGTTCGGCAATGACTCGCCACTGATCGCCGCTGGCCGCGTCATCACCACCCAGGCCGTTGGCGGCACGGGCGCCCTGAAAATCGGCGCCGACTTCCTCAAGCAACTGCTGCCGAACGCCGTTGTGGCGATCAGCGACCCGAGCTGGGAAAACCACCGCGCCCTGTTCGAAACCGCCGGTTTCCCGGTGCAGAACTACCGTTACTACGACGCCGCGACCCATGACGTTAATCGTACCGGCCTGCTTGAAGACCTGAACGCCTTGCCTTCCGGCTCGATCGTTGTGCTGCACGCCTGCTGCCACAACCCGACCGGCGTGGACCTGAGCCCGGCGGACTGGAAAAACGTCCTGGACGTGGTGAAAGCCAAAGGTCACGTGCCGTTCCTCGACATGGCCTACCAGGGTTTTGGCGATGGCATCGACGAAGACGCCGCTGCCGTGCGCCTGTTTGCTGAATCGGGCCTGACCTTCTTCGTCTCCAGCTCGTTCTCCAAATCCTTCTCGCTGTACGGCGAGCGCGTTGGCGCCCTGTCGATCGTCAGCGAATCGAAAGAAGAAAGCGCGCGCGTGCTGTCGCAAGTCAAACGCGTGATCCGCACCAACTACTCCAACCCGCCGACCCACGGTGCCAGCATCGTCGCCGCGGTCCTGAACAGCCCGAAACTGCGCGCCCAGTGGGAAGAAGAACTGGCCGAAATGCGCCTGCGGATTCGTGGCATGCGCACCCAGATGGTCGACCTGCTGGCGAAAAACGCGCCACAGCGTGATTTCAGCTTCGTCGGTCGTCAGCGCGGCATGTTCTCCTACTCCGGCCTGACGGTTGAGCAAGTCACCCGCCTGCGCAGCGAGTTCGGCATCTACGCCCTGGACACCGGCCGCATCTGTGTGGCGGCATTGAATCAGAGCAACATTGATGCAGTGACCAAGGCCATCGTTGCGGTGATCTGAGTCTCGCGCAGTACGGAAAACGGGAAGCCTTGGGGCTTCCCGTTTTTTATTCGTCGCAGATAAGTGTCAAAGCGCTATCGGCGCCCTCTAAACTCCACACAACGATGCACCTGCAGGATCGCCGCACCGCTCGCTCCTACAGGTTTTGTGTACACCTGAGAATTCTTACGAGAACCCACATGAAAAACGATGACCTACGCGCCGACCGTGACGAGCTGGACCATTTTGTCCCTCGCACACCGGCCAAACGCGGTAACAACCTGGTGCTGCAAGTGGCCGCTGGCGTATTTCTCGGCGGCCTGGCCTTGTGGCTGGTGCAACTGGCCGCCACGATGCTGTACGCCAAGCTGATGCTCGCCACGGTCACCTTCGGCGGTTAAGCCAGTTCGGTCGCACGCTGACTGGCGGCATCGTCATAGGCGACGTAGAGCGATTCGGCGACCTGACTCTTGATCGCTTTGGCGCTTTCCAGACCGAGGACGAAGCCCTCAGCCTTGCCGCCCGCGCGGTTCAGATCGTCAGCGGTGCTGGCTTGGGTGATCGCGTCAAACAGCTTCTCGGCATGCGGGCCGACACCTTTGGGCAGGCTGATCTGAGCGATGCTCATGCGAACACCCCGTTGTCTTGAGGGGTGAGGATTGGGTGATTCATGGCACGTACCTTTTCGGCGAATGGCCGGCAGCGCGTGTAACCACTTCCGGGCGGCCATGGTAGACCTCTGAGGCGATTCTGGTAACCGCCCACTGCCGATAAACCACCGTCCGTCTCCATGAATCCATCAAGTTGTTAACAGATGCTTGACTTCTCTTTCTGAATCAGTAACATACGCGCCATTCCGCGATAGCTCAGTTGGTAGAGCAAGTGACTGTTAATCACTGGGTCCCTGGTTCGAGTCCAGGTCGTGGAGCCAGACAGCAATATCGAAAAGCCCCTGAATCGAAAGGTTCAGGGGCTTTTTTGTGGCCGCTGGAAAAGCAAAAGGCCGATCTGTCTATTCAACAGATCGGCCTGGTTAGCAGGTGCCGCCGTCAGACATGCTCACTGCTTTTAGCATGAGCCGCTCGATGCTCGCTCGATTCATGGGCCGCTTCCACCACCGGAATCTCGTTCCCGTCGCAGTCACGCAGTTTACCTTCGCTGAAGTAATCCCCTTCACGCAACGCCGCCAGATCCTGATATCGAAGAACCCGCTCGGTACCGGCCGCGAACACCGATTGCTGATCCGAGTTACCGGCAGTGAGGTGGTTGAAGGCCAGGTTGAGCACGATGGCCATGATCGCCGAGGAGCTGATGCCCGAGTGGAAGATGGTCGCGAACCAACTTGGGAAGTGGTCGTAGAAATTCGGCGCGGCGATCGGGATCATGCCGAAGCCGATGGAGGTGGCGACGATGATCAGGTTGACATTGTTGCGGTAATCAACCTTGGACAGCGTGCGAATGCCACTGGCCGCCACGGTGCCGAACAGCACGATGCCAGCGCCACCCAGTACCGAGGTCGGTACTGCGGCGATGACCCGGCCCATGAACGGCAGCAGACCGAGTATCACCAGGAACAAGCCGCCGGTGGCGACCACGAAACGACTCTTGATGCCGGTCACGGCCACCAGCCCGACGTTCTGGGCGAAGGCGCTTTGGGTGAAGGAACCGAAGATCGGCGCGATCATGCTCGACAGCATGTCGGCGCGCAGGCCGTTGCCCAGGCGTTTGGAGTCGACCTTGGTGTCGATGATTTCACCGACAGCAAGGATGTCCGCCGAGGTTTCCACCAGGGTCACCATGACCACGATGCACATCGACAGGATCGCGGCAAAATGGAAGGTTGGCATGCCGAAGTGGAACGGGGTCGGGAAGCCGAACATCGGGCCTTGCGTGACCGACGAAAAGTCCGCCATGCCAAGGAACACCGCGAGGATCGTGCCGATGACCATCGCCAGCAGGATCGACAAACGGGAGATGGTCGCGCTGCCAATCTTGCTCAGCAGCAGCACCAACACCAGCGTCACCGCCGCCAGACCGATGTTGGCCATGCTGCCGAAGTCCGGGGCATGGCTATTGCCGCCCATGGCCCAGCGTGCAGCCACCGGCATTAGCGTCAAGCCGATGGTGGTGATCACGATGCCCGTCACCAGCGGCGGGAAGAACTTGGTGATTCGCGAGAACACCGGCGTGATCAGTAATCCGATCAACGACGCGGCAATTACCGCCCCGAGAATTGACTGAAAGCCGCCCTCCCCGCCGCTGCTGACAATCGCCACCATCGTCGCGACACCGGAGAAGGACACGCCCTGTACCAGCGGCAACTGACACCCGAAAAACGGTAAACCGAGGGTCTGCAGCAATGTCGCCAAGCCCCCCGCAAACAATGAAGCAGCAATCAACAAACCGATGTCCGCCGGCGAAAGCCCGGCCGCCTGGCCGATGATCAAAGGCACCGCGACGATGCCGCCGTACATGGTCAGAACATGTTGCAGGCCGTAAGCCATATTCGCGCCGACCCCGAGGTTTTCGTCCTCAGGCCGTTGGTGTGAAACATGGGGCGTTTTCATGGTTGGGGGGGTTCCCTGGTTTTTTGTTATGCGCACACTGTATGCAAGAGTCAGGACAAATGTCTATAGAGTTGTATACAACTCACCAGTCAGATAATGGACACATGTCCATGTCGCCCTTTAGCTGCGCGCCTTTCCCCTCCAAAAATCTTGAAATACATCCTTCATCTGCCTGCTCCCCTGCCCGCTAGTCTTTTGCATTCCAAGCGACCTCCGGCACGGACGCCCCCTCGCTTATACATATAAAGTATGCATAATGAAGTCATTCGAAATTCAGTATCACAAGGCAAAAAACGCAGCCAACAAATTAAAGCATCGCGGCATCAGCCTCGCCGAAACAGAACCGGTGTTTTACGACGAACGAGCACTGACGATTCGGGACAACCATCACGATGAACAACGGTGGATCGTCATGGGCATGGATGCCAAAGCTCGCTTGCTGGTCGTTGCGTACACCTATCG
>NZ_JASCOM010000157.1:0-13897 GCF_029959925.1 Pseudomonas sp. PS02303 | reverse complement strand
CGTTAGCGGGAGGCGAATTCTACAGCGTTACTCGCTGCTGTCAACACCTCTTTTTCTCCGCTTTCGACCGAGAAGATCGAACCGTCAACCAAGCCAAACAACCCCGCCTGATCAACTCCTTCTGGGCTTCGATGACCTGAAGCAACTCGTTGTCGAAAACTGCGTAACTCTTTGTTTACCAAGGAGTTTTCCGTTTCGACTGCGCCGGAAGTGGGGCGAATTATAGACTTCCAGAATCTGCCGTCAACCCCTAACTTAAGCTTTATTCAGATTTGAGCGTAATACGCGCAAATGCCTTCTTTCCGGCCTGGCAAACATGGGTCGCGCCCAGCACGTATATAAAGGTGCGATCAACAACCTCTCCATCTATACGCACACCGCCGGAATTCAGCAGATCACGGGCCACCGCCGAGTTCTTCACCAGCCCTGCCTTATTAAGGACAGCAGCAATCGGCATGTCTTCAGTAGCCGTCAGCTCGATCTCCGGCAGATCGTCCGGCAACTCGCCATCCTTCATACGATTGCCCGCTGCACGGTGAGCATTGGCCGCGGCCTCTTCACCATGGAAACGCGCAACGATCTCTTCGGCCAGCTTGATCTTGATGTCACGAGGATTGGCGCCCGCCTCGACATCAGCACGGAATGCGTTGATTTCATCCATGGAACGGAAGCTGAGCAATTCGAAGTAGCGCCACATCAGCGCATCCGGAATAGAGACCAGCTTGCCATACATGACACCCGGCGCTTCCTGGATACCGACGTAGTTGCCCAAGGACTTGGACATCTTCTTCACACCATCCAGACCTTCGAGCAGCGGCATCGTCAGAATGCATTGAGCCTCCTGACCATAACCGCGCTGCAGTTCACGCCCCATCAGCAGATTGAACTTCTGATCGGTACCGCCCAACTCGACATCCGCGCGCAAAGCGACCGAGTCATACCCTTGAACCAGCGGATAGAGGAACTCGTGAATAGCGATTGGCTGGTTGGTCGTGTAGCGCTTGTCGAAGTCATCGCGCTCAAGCATGCGAGCCACGGTGTACTGCGAAGTCAGACGAATGAAGTCCGCCGGCCCCATCTGGTCCATCCAGGTGGAGTTGAACGCCACCTCGGTTTTGGCCGGATCAAGAATCTTGAAGACTTGAGTCTTGTAGGTCTCGGCATTCTCGAGAACCTGCTCGCGGGTGAGCGGAGGACGCGTTGCGCTCTTGCCGCTCGGATCACCGATCATCCCGGTGAAGTCACCTATAAGGAAGATCACCTGGTGACCCAGTTCCTGGAACTGGCGCAGCTTATTAATAAGCACGGTATGACCCAGATGCAAATCCGGCGCGGTCGGATCGAAGCCTGCCTTAATACGCAGCGGCTGGCCACGCTTGAGCTTTTCGATCAACTCGGACTCGACCAACAGTTCTTCCGCACCACGTTTAATCAGCGCTAGCTGCTCTTCAACCGACTTCATAACAGACCCGCAAGGCTCGAATTCAAAGGGGACCAACCATACAAGATCACGCGTCAAATACAAAGTTTGGCCGGCGCAATGACGCCAATCCGCTGGCAGAGTGACCGCGGACTTGCTTCAGAGATGATTTGGTTATATTTTATACAGTTATTTCATCTTCATCATGTCATTCATCTTTTCCAATTCATCTTTTTCAAAGTCAAAAATTACCTATGACCAAAGAATCGTCTAAAGCGCCACCGCTTTACCCGAAGACCCACCTGCTCGCAGCAAGTGGCATCGCCGCTCTTCTGAGCCTGGCGCTTCTGGTATTCCCTTCCAGTGATGTAGAAGCCAAAAAGACGACGCTGAGTCTTGAGCTGGAAAGCCCTGCTGAACAACTGACACAAGATCAAGACGCTGCTGAAGCCGTTCAAGCCACAAATGAACCGGCAGCCTCCCCTTTCGCGCAGATCGAAAACAGCGCTGAAGAGCCACAGGAAACCGCCCAGGCCGAGCCTGTACCTGCCCCGGTCACCGAAGAAAAGAAGACCCCAAACCACAGGGAAGTGATCGTTTCCAAAGGCGACACACTTTCCACGCTGTTCGAGAAAGTAGGCCTCCCCGCCACTTCGGTGCATGAAGTCATGGCCAGTGACAAGCAGGCCAAGCAATTCAGCCAGCTCAAACGCGGCCAGAAACTCGAATTCGAACTGACCCCCGACGGCCAGCTGAGCAACCTGCACAGCAAGCTCAGCGACGTCGAAAGTATTACCCTGACCAAGAATGACAAGGGTTATACGTTCAACCGCATTACCGCCAAGCCAACCGTGCGCTCCGCCTACGTTCATGGCGTGATCAACAGCTCGCTATCGCAGTCTGCCGCGCGTGCCGGGCTGTCCCACAGCCTCACCATGGACATGGCCAGCGTGTTTGGCTATGACGTCGACTTCGCCCAGGATATCCGCCAGGGTGACGAGTTCGATGTGATCTACGAGCAGAAAGTCGTCAACGGCAAGGCTGTCGGCAACGGCCCGATCCTGTCCGCACGCTTCACCAACCGCGGCAAGACCTACACCGCCGTGCGTTACACCAACAAGCAAGGCAACAGCAGCTACTACACCGCCGACGGCAACAGCATGCGCAAGGCGTTTATCCGCACGCCAGTGGACTTCGCCCGCATCAGCTCGAAATTCTCCATGGGTCGCAAACACCCGATCCTGAACAAGATCCGCGCTCACAAAGGTGTCGATTACGCCGCTCCACGCGGCACACCGATCAAAGCGGCCGGTGACGGCAAAGTGTTGTTGGCCGGTCGCCGTGGCGGTTATGGCAATACCGTGATCATCCAGCACGGCAACACCTACCGTACGCTGTACGGCCATATGCAAGGCTTTGCCAAAGGCATCAAGACTGGCGGCAGCGTCAAGCAAGGCCAGGTAATCGGTTATATCGGCACAACCGGGCTCTCCACCGGCCCACACTTGCACTATGAGTTCCAGGTCAATGGCGTGCACGTCGACCCACTGGGCCAGAAAGTTGCGATGGCCGACCCTATTTCCAAAGGGGAACGCGCACGCTTCCTTGCGCAGAGTCAGCCGCTGATGGCGCGCATGGACCAAGAGAAAGCCACCATGCTGGCTTCGAAGCGCTAAATCATGACGCTCTATATCGGTGTGATGTCCGGAACCAGCCTCGATGGCCTGGACATTGCGCTAATCGAGCTGACCCCGGCGATCAACCTGATCGCCACGCACTACACCCCCATGCCTGACTCCCTGCGCGCCGAGCTGCTTGGCTTGTGCGCCAGCGGCGCGGACGAGATTGCCCGCTCCGCCATCGCCCAGCAGAACTGGGTGAAACTGGCGGCTCAGGGCATTAACACTCTCCTCCGCCAACACAACCTGAAACCCGAAGACATTCGTGCGATTGGCAGCCACGGCCAGACCATTCGCCACGAACCGGCGCGCGGCTTCACGGTACAGATCGGCAACCCGGCCCTGCTGACCGAGTTGACCGGCATCACCGTGGTCAGCGACTTCCGCAGCCGTGATGTGGCCGCTGGCGGGCAAGGCGCGCCATTGGTGCCGGCCTTTCACGAAGCGTTGTTTGATGAACGTGCCGGCAATCGTGCGGTGTTGAATGTCGGCGGATTCAGCAACCTCAGCCTGATCGAGCCCGGCAAACCTGTCGCCGGTTTCGACTGCGGCCCGGGCAACGTCCTGCTGGATGCCTGGATTCATCAGCAACGCGGCGACAATTTTGATCGTGACGGCCAATGGGCTGCCAGTGGCAAGGTTGAACCGGTTCTGCTGAATGAATTGCTGAGTGATCCATTCTTCGTAACCAAAGGCCCGAAAAGCACCGGCCGAGAAGTGTTCAACCTGCCATGGCTGACACAGCACCTCTCGAAGCTGCCGCCCTTCGCCGCGGAAGATGTGCAAGCAACCCTGCTCGAACTGACCGCACTGACCATCGTCGAGTCATTGCAGCACGCCCAATCGGACACGCAGGAACTGCTGGTCTGCGGTGGTGGCGCGCACAACGCCACGCTGATGAACCGTTTGGCCGCCCGGCTGCCGAACGCGAGTGTCAGCAGCACTGCCGCTTATGGTGTGGACCCGGACTGGGTCGAAGCCATGGCCTTCGCTTGGCTGGCTCATTGCTGCCTGGAAGGCATCGCCGCCAACCGCCCGAGCGTCACCGGCGCCCGCGGCCTGCGCGTACTCGGCGCCATCTACCCGGCATAAACGCCGCACAGCAAAACGCCGCAAAGCCCTGAAGCCATGCGGCGCTTGATACTGCGGTGAAGCGCGATCAGATCGAGAACGAAGAGCCGCAACCACACGTGGTGCTCGCGTTCGGGTTCTTGATCACAAAACGCGAACCTTCCAGACCTTCCTGATAATCCACCTCGGCACCGGCCAGGTACTGGAAGCTCATCGGGTCTACGACCAGACTCACACCTTCGCGCTCGACAATGGTGTCGTCATCGGCCACTTCTTCATCGAAGGTGAAGCCGTACTGAAAACCTGAACAACCGCCGCCCGTAACGAATACGCGCAGCTTCAAGCGATCATTCCCCTCTTCATCGACCAGGCTCTTCACCTTGTGCGCGGCACCGTGGGTGAATTGCAAAGCGGTGGGGGTGAAGGATTCGACGCTCATGCTGACTATCTCCCGGCGTTACGCCGCCATAATGCGTGATGACGCGCATTATCCGCTTCTCCTAGAAAATCGGTCAACTATTGTTATGGTATAGCAATAAAACCGATTGCCGGTTCGAAATGCAAAAAGGCCCGTCAGACGGGCCTTTTTGCTGAGCGGGATAAAGCCTTACGGCAGCATGCCGGCGTGGGACAGGCCCAGGCGCTCATCCAGCCCGAACAGAATGTTCAGGTTCTGCACCGCTTGACCCGACGCACCCTTGACCAGGTTATCGATTACCGACAGCACCACCACCAGATCGCCGTCCTGCGGACGATGCACGGCGATACGACAAACGTTGGCACCGCGAACACTGCGGGTTTCCGGGTGGCTGCCCGCTGGCATCACGTCGACGAACGGCTCGTTGGCGTAGCGCTTTTCAAACAACGCCTGCAGATCCACCGAGCGATCCACGACGGTCGCATACAGCGTCGAATGAATGCCGCGAATCATTGGTGTCAGGTGCGGAACGAAGGTCAGACCGACGTCCTTGCCCGCTGCACGACGCAGACCCTGGCGGATTTCCGGCAAGTGACGGTGACCTTTGACGGAGTAGGCTTTCATGCTTTCCGACGTCTCGGCGTACAGCGAACCGACCGAAGCGCCACGACCGGCACCGCTGACACCGGACTTGCAGTCAGCAATCAAACGCGTGGTATCGGCCAGGCCGGCTTCCAGCAATGGCAGGAAACCCAATTGCGTCGCCGTTGGATAGCAACCCGGCACCGCGATCAGGCGCGCATCCTTGATTTGCTCGCGATTGACTTCCGGCAAACCGTAGACCGCCTCCTCCAGCAACTCCGGCGCGCCGTGAGGCTGGCCGTACCACTTGGCCCACTCGGCAGCGTCTTGCAGACGGAAGTCAGCCGACAGGTCGATGACCTTGGTCCCCGCTGCGAGCAACTCACCGGCCAGTGCATGGGCAACACCATGAGGCGTGGCGAAGAACACCACATCGCAAGCGCCCAGCGTCTTGATGTCCGGAACACTAAAGGCCAGGCCGTCGTAGTGGCCTCGCAGGTTCGGGTACATGTCGGCCACGGCCAGACCGGCCTCGGATCGGGAAGTGATCACAACCACTTCAGCTTGCGGATGCTGTGCCAACAGACGCAGCAGTTCGACACCGGTGTAACCCGTGCCGCCGACGATACCGACCTTGACCATAAACCTGCCCTCAACGAACCCACTGGAAAGCCGTCGATAATAGGGGCCGCGCGGCCCTGCGACAACCGCTTAGGTGACGTGTGGCGGCTCATGTGTCCCTTCTCGGGCATATCGCCCAACTTTTGGCGAGTGGCTTTTGTGGCCTGGCAAGGCCCCGCGACGAGTCATAGCTCGCTATGGCGAGGAGCGGCAACGCAGTCTGGCCGCAAAAGACGCCGTCAAAATTGAACAGTTATGTCCGAGACGGGACACTTTCTCTACTATTCGGGCTACCGTGAACCTGGGAATAACTAAAAATGCTTTATCTATGGCTCAAAGCGCTTCATATCGTCAGCATGGTCTGCTGGTTTGCCGGCCTGTTTTACCTGCCCCGTCTGTTCGTTTATCACGCCCAAAGCGAAGACACCGTCAGCAAGGAACGCTTCAGCCTCATGGAGCGCAAGCTGTACCGCGGCATCATGGGCCCGGCGATGATCGCTACCCTGATATTCGGCATTGCACTGATCTGGCTTAACCCGAGCCTCTTCAGTCAAGGCGCGTGGATTCACGCCAAGCTGACCCTGGTGGTGATCCTGATCGGCTACCACCACATGTGCGGCGCACAGGTGAAGCGTTTTGCCCGTGGCGAAAACACCCGCAGCCATGTCTTTTATCGCTGGTTCAATGAAGTGCCGGTTCTGATATTGCTGGCTATCGTAATTCTGGTCGTCGTTCGGCCGTTCTAATAAGCACAACTCACCGGGGTACTTCCAATGTCGCTGCCCGCTTTGCTCGAACAACGCTTGCGTCTGCCGGTAGTGGCAGCGCCGATGTTTCTGATTTCCAATCCGCAATTGGTGCTCGCCTGCTGCCGTAACGGCGTCGTCGGCAGCTTTCCTGCGCTGAACCAGCGCGAGAGCAGCGGCTTCAAGGCCTGGCTGGAAGAGATCGAAGCAGGGTTGGCGACACTGGAGAACCCGGCGCCTTACGCGGTCAACCTGATCGTTCACAACACTAACCCACGGCTGCAAGCTGACCTTGCGATCTGCATCGAGCATAAAGTACCGATCGTGATTACCAGTCTCGGCGCAGTGAAAGAAGTAGTCGATGCCGTTCACAGCTATGGCGGACTGGTGTTCCATGACGTGACGACGCGGCGCCATGCCGAGAAAGCCGCCGAGGCCGGTGTGGACGGCTTGATCGCCGTGGCAGCGGGTGCCGGTGGACACGCTGGAACCTGGAGCCCGTTCTCGCTGATTGCCGAGATTCGCCAGTTTTTCGACAAGACCCTGTTGCTGGCAGGCTGCCTTAACCACGGCCACGAGATCCTTGCTGCGCAATTGCTCGGCGCGGATCTGGCCTATTTCGGTACGCGATTTATCGGCACCACCGAAAGTCATGCGCCTGACGCCTACAAAGAGATGCTGCTGACGTCCAGAGCCGCAGACATCGTCCATACGCCGGCAGTGTCAGGCGTACCCGCGAGTTTCATGCGTCAAAGCCTGGAGGCTGCCGGTTTCGACATGGCGGCACTGCAAGGCAAGGGCGAAGTCGACTTCGGCTCCAAACTCAAGCCGATCAGCGATGAAGCCAAAGCCTGGAAAACCGTGTGGTCTGCGGGCCAGGGTGTCGGGGAAATCGATGATTTGCCGAGCGTCGATCAATTGGTCGCTCGACTTGACGCGGAATACCGCAAGGCTCTGGAACTGGCGGCCGAGCTGCCCAAACGCTGGCCACGATGAGATGAAAGTTTGGCCAGCCCGCCCCGGCTGGCCTTACAATCCACGCTTGAAACACACCCTATTACAAATTCTCGCGACAAGGATGCCTCGCAATGAGCGACAACCGTTTCAAGATCGTGTTCGACGGCGCTCTGCTGCCAGGTGTTGACGCCGCCAGCGCCAGAGAGAACCTGGCTAAACTCTACAACAGCCAAGTCGCGGCCGTCGAACGGCTATTCACTGGCAAGACGGTTACGCTCAAGAAAGACCTGTCGCACGCCGACGCGCAAACCTACCTTCAGGCGCTGACGAAAACCGGCATCGATGCTCGCATCGAAAGCGAATCGTCCATTGAGCTGAACCTGGACGAAGCCCACGAACACAGGCCTGTCGCCAGCCAACCGGCATTTGCCGACCCCGCATCCCCTTACGCACCACCCCGAGCCACTGTCGGCGAAAGCCTGCCCGCGTATGCTCCACTCAAGCCATTCAGCGTTGAAGGCCGCATCGGTCGTTTGCGCTATCTCGCCTGGACGATGGTCCTGACGCTGGTCACCCTGGCCGTCGGTTCGGTATTGGCCATTTTCGCCTTCGCCATCATCAGCGCCGATTCGACCGCAGGCCTGATACTCGGTGGCCTGGTTGCGTTCATGCTGTTCATTGCCATGGCGGTCGTGAGCATTCAGATCAGTGTCCAGCGCCTGCATGACATCGGCTGGTCCGGCTGGCTCTGGTTGCTGAACCTCGTACCCTTCGTAGGCAGCTTCTTCCCGTTCGTGATCATGATCGCCCCGGGCACCAACATCGCCAATCGCTATGGCGCGCCGCCTCCACCCAACACCACGGCGGTCAAAGTGTTGTCTTCGTTGTGGGTGGTGTTGATCGCCATCGTCTTGGTTGGCGCGCTGGCCGGAGGCCTTACGGCGATCCAGGAAGAGTATGAAACTGCTGCCGAAACCAGCTATGACAGCAGCTCGGTAATCACTGAAGAAGTGGAAGTCGAGCCGGCCGCAGAGGCTGAGCAGGCACCCGATTCTGCAGACGATGAAGCCGAATAAGCCCCGGTCCCTGTAGACTCTGCGAAAGAATGAACAGCGCTCCCCGCCCGTGACACCCGCGTCGCCGGCGCGGAGCTGCTGCGATGGAGAACTGCATGACCCGTTACGCTCTGATCACTGGCGCTTCCAGTGGGATCGGCCTGGCGATGGCCGAAGCGCTGGCCCGCCGAGGCCGCAGCCTGATTCTGGTGGCCCGACAACGTGATCAGCTGGAAAGTATTGCCATTGAACTGACCCAACGCTTTGGCGTGGAAGTGCTGTTCCGCGCCTGTGACCTTGGCGAACCGCTACGGCTGTCCGGGTTCCTGCTGGAACTGGAAGAAGGTGACCGGCAAATCGATTTGCTGGTCAACTGCGCCGGCATCGGCACCTGCGGACCTTTTCTGGCCCAGGACTGGATGACCGAGCAGGACCTGATCGAAGTGAACATCCTGGCCCTCACCCGCTTGTGCCATGCCATCGGGAACAGCATGGCCTTGCAGGGTGGCGGACAAATTCTGAACGTCGCTTCAATGGCGGCATTCCAACCCGGCCCGTGGATGAGCACGTACTACGCCAGCAAAGCCTATGTGCTGCATTTTTCCGAAGGGTTGCGCGTCGAACTGAAGAAATGTGCGGTCAAGGTCTCGGTGCTGTGCCCCGGCCCGACCCGTACCGGGTTCTTCCGTACCGCTCAACTGGACACCGGCAAACTGGCCGACAGCAACATGCTCATGAGTCCCGAAGAGGTTGCGCTGTATACGGTGCGCGCCCTGGAGAAAAATCGAGCGATCATCATTCCCGGTCGAGGCAATCGCTGGCGCGCCCTCCTGCCACGGCTGGGCTCTCGCTGGCTCAATCGGACAATCGCTGGCATGGTCAACAAGGCCTACTGCCCGCGCTGACCCGGCCTCAAGGTAAAAGGCTGGGCTCGGGGATAACCCATGAGTACACTCAAGCCAGCCCAAACAACGGAGAAAACAGCTGTGGATACTCTGTTCACCAAGATCATCAACCGGGAAATCCCGGCGAAGATCATCTACGAGGACGACCAGGTACTGGCCTTCCACGACATCGCCCCACAGGCACCGGTGCATTTTCTGGTCATTCCGAAAAAAGCGGTGCGCACCCTCAACGACCTCACCGAGGAAGACAAGGCTTTGGCCGGACATATTCTGTTCACCGCCCAGCGCCTGGCCCTGGAACTGGGCTGCGAAGAAGGTTTCCGTGTGGTCATGAACTGCAATGAACTGGGCGGGCAGACTGTCTACCACATTCATATGCATGTGCTGGGTCAGCGCCAGATGCACTGGCCGCCGGGCTGATTGCAAAAAGCTTCGAGGGAGTGGCCAGCCACTCCCGTATGACCCAGCGCAAACCTTCCCCGGCCGATTGGGTTAAACTGGCCGCCGAGATTCCTCCCGGAGGTCAGCATGACTACCCAGCGTCACTACTCGCCGATTGACCGTCTTCTGCTGCAAGCCGATGCCGCGATGCGAACGTTGCTGCCTTTCAGTGGCCAGCCATACCGTCCGTCGCCAGCCATCGTGCAGCCGGATGCGCAAATGAGTGACGAAGACACCCGCCACGTTGCTGGCTTGATGCGCATCAACCATACCGGTGAAGTCTGCGCCCAGGCGCTGTATCAGGGTCAGGCCCTGACTGCCAAGCTGCCGCACGTGCGGGCCGCCATGGAACATGCTGCCGAAGAAGAAATCGATCACCTGGTCTGGTGCGAGCAACGCATCCAGCAACTGGGCAGCCACACCAGCATTCTCAACCCGCTGTTCTACGGCATGTCGTTCGGGATTGGCGCAGTGGCCGGATTGATCAGCGACAAGGTCAGCCTGGGTTTTGTCGCAGCCACCGAGCATCAGGTGTGCAAACACTTGAACGAGCACCTCGAGCAATTGCCGGCGGAAGATGAAAAGTCCCGGGCCATTCTCGAGCAGATGCGGATTGATGAAGAACATCATGCCGAGAGTGCGCTGGATGCCGGAGGTTTTCGTTTTCCGGCGCCGGTGAAGTTCGGGATGAGTCTGTTGGCCAAGGTAATGACCAAGAGTACTTACCGGATCTGATCGATACGTTGCCTGACAGGGCCTCTTCGCGAGCAGGCTCGCTCCCACAAGGTTCTGTATTCCAGACATGAAAAAGGCGACTGCCGTGAGGAAGTCGCCTTTTTTGTGCTTGAAATCTTAGTTCGGCATGTTGCGCGCGTAGAAGATTTCCAGCATTTCGTGTTTCACACGGTCAGTCACCTGAGCACGCTGCTCGGAAGACAGGTTGCTGGTGGCATCGCCGAACAGGTAGTTATCCAGTTCGAAGTTCTTCAGCAGCATTTTGGTGTGGAACAGGTTTTCCTGGTACACGTTCACGTCGGTCATCTGGTACGCGCCGCGGGTGTCTTCGGACAGGTAGTTCTGGATCGAGTTGATCTCGTGGTCGATGAAGTGCTTTTTGCCTTCCACGTCACGGGTGAAGCCGCGCACGCGATAATCCACGGTCACGATGTCCGAATCGAACTGGTGAATCAGGAAGTTGAGCGCTTTAAGCGGTGAAATCACGCCACAGGTCGACACGTCAATGTCCACACGGAATGTCGCAATGCCGTCGTCCGGGTGGATTTCCGGGTAGGTGTGCACCGTGATGTGGCTCTTGTCGAGATGGGCCAGGATAATCTCGGGCAACGGGCCCGGCGATTCTTCGATCTGGCTGTCGGTCGGGGTTACCGGCTCTTCAGAGATCAGAATCGTGACGCTGGCGCCCTGGGGTTCATAGTCCTGACTGGCAATGTTCAGGATGTTGGCACCAATGATATCGACAACTTCCGTGAGGATCTGCGTCAGGCGTTTCGCGTTGTACTCTTTATTGATGTACTCGACGTAAGCCTGTTGGTCTTGCGGGGTTTCCGCGTAGCAGATGTCATAGATGTTGAAGCTCAAGGTCTTTGTCAGGTTATTGAACCCGTGGAGCTTGAGTTTGCTTTTCACCGTTAAAAACTCTCTATGTATTGCGGCCCGGGCCGCGTGATCAAGCATGCCCGTCAGATGCGAACAACGCAGCTGCGTAGGACGGTTAACACCTCTTCGCGATGGCGATTTTGGTTGTCTGTTCGGGTTCGCAGCCTGTCGATGACGAGGCCGTTACCCTGAAAAAAGTGGCGCATTATGCAGACGTCAGCTTGGGATCGCCAGAGTCTGCACTGCTTTTATGATAGTTGAATGTCGATTCAACCGAGTTCGATGATTTCGTAGTCGTGGGTAATGGCCACGCCAGCCGCGCCCAGCATGATCGAAGCCGAGCAATACTTCTCCGCCGACAGCTCGATGGCGCGTTTGACCTGGGCTTCTTTCAGCCCCCGGCCCTTGACCACGAAGTGCATGTGGATCTTGGTGAAGACTTTCGGATCCTCGGTCGCGCGCTCGGCTTCGAGAAAGGCTTCACAGCTTTCGACGGCCTGACGGGACTTCTTGAGGATGCTGACCACATCGAAATTGCTGCAACCGCCGACACCCAGCAGAAGCATTTCCATCGGCCGGACCCCCAGGTTGCGACCACCTGCATCGGGCGGACCGTCCATGACCACGACGTGTCCACTGCCGGATTCACCGAGGAACATGGCTTCGCCAGCCCATTGGATGCGTGCCTTCATCGCCAGACTCCACTGCATAAAAAAGGGTCGCCAGCTTAGCACAGGGCCCCGGACTGGCAGTGCCTTGCATTTGTAGGGCATAACCTTCTGAACCGTAGGTAAATTCTCGAATATTGCAGGAAGTGTCTGTTAAGCTGGCGCCAATTCGCTGGCGCATGGCCAGCCTTTGCGCAGCCGTCGTCTGCGACTCATAAAAAAACCAAACACACCGTGAAGTCTTTTCGGGATACAACCATGGTTGCTATTGCCCCAACCCCCAAAATCAAGAACCTCGACAAGCTGTTGATGCATTGCCAGCGCCGTCGTTATGCGGCCAAGAGCAACATCATTTGTGCCGGTGATCGCTCGGAAACGCTGTTCTTCATCATCAAGGGTTCGGTCACGATCCTGATCGAGGATGACGACGGCCGCGAAATGATCATCGCCTACCTGAACTCCGGGGACTTTTTCGGTGAGTTGGGTCTGTTTGAACAAGCGGGGCTTGAGCAGGAACGCAGCGCTTGGGTACGCGCGAAGATCGAGTGTGAAGTCGCAGAAATCAGCTATGCAAAATTCCGCGAGCTGTCCCAGCAAGATCCAGACATTCTTTACGTGCTCAGCGGACAAATCGCACAGCGTCTGCGCAATACCACGCGCAAGGTCGGCGACCTGGCCTTCTTCGACGTAACCGGTCGTGTCGCCCGCTGTCTGCTGGAACTGTGCAAACAGCCGGATGCCATGACCCACCCGGACGGCATGCAGATCAAAGTGACCCGCCAGGAAATCGGGCGGATTGTCGGTTGTTCACGGGAGATGGTCGGTCGCGTGCTCAAGGATCTGGAAGAACGCAACCTGGTGGACGTCAAAGGCAAGACCATGGTGGTCTTTGGTACGCGTTAAGCCTTGAACATGTCTACCAGCAACTGGCGATAAAGCGCATCAAGCCGCCCGAGCGCATCGGGTGCGGCAAATTTCTCATGCAGAGCAATGTGGCTTTCGGCGCGAACCCGCTGCTCCAGGCCGCAGGCTTCATTGAAGCGATTGACTGCGGCGACCATCGACTCACGTTCGTTATCCAGCAACAACGCACCGTGTACCAATCCGACCGGACGTGTACCGCCCTTGCTCTGGCGCCAGCGCTGGGCAGTGCCGACCATCTTGCGGCCGTCGAGGTTAACGTTGAAACGGCCATCGCAGAATGCGCCGTCGACTTCGCCCAAGGACGAAACGCCGCCCAGCTCATCCAGTAACTGACAGATCGGGTCGCAGAGTCGGCGGTAAGCGGCTTCGATTCGATTTTGATCGCCTTCGCTACGCGGGGGTGCGTAGACAAGGGCGATATTGATGGTGGAAGCCGATTGCGGCACTGGCTCGCCGCCGGTTTCACGCAACAGCACCGGCCAACCGGCGGCGGCTGAGACTTCGCAGGCCGCTTCGAAGCCGGGTAGACGATTCAGGCGTCGGGGCATGACCAGTGCGCGGTCGCCGGGTTGCCAGAACAGCAGACCAAACTCAACATCACCGGCACAGACTGACGCCAGCAGATCCTGTTCGGCCTGTAAGCCGGCTTCGACAGTCAAAGAGACGATTGAGGTCATAAGGTATTCCGTTGGACATGAAGTCTGTGGTGCTACTTATGCCGCCATCGCGAGCAAGCTCGCTCCCACAAGGAGTTTGCTGACACCGCAGATCCAATGTGGGAGCGAGCTTGCTC